>JAAYVJ010000340.1 GCA_012517265.1 Planctomycetota bacterium
ATGGACAAGGTCACACAGCAGAACGCTGCCAACGCCGAGGAATCGGCCAGCGCGTCGGAGGAGCTGAGCGCCCAGGCCGAGTCGATGCAGGAGATCGTGGGCCAGCTCGTGGCCATGGTGGGCGGGGCCGGTTCGCAGAAGGCCCGCGGCGAGCGCGCCAAGCCGGAGCGCCATCACCTCCATCTGAAACTCGAGCACAAGCTCCATGCGAACGAAAAGGCCGCGTCCAAGGCTCATGGGTTTGGCAAGTCCGACGAGGTGCTTCACAAGATCGCCGGCCACGGCGACAAGGCGCAACCCGCAGGCAAGGTGATCCCTCTGGACAGCACGGAGGACAACCTCCATCAGTTCAACAATTGATTGATCGAAGCCCTTTCACCGCGTTCCTGGGCGCCGGAGGCGCCCAGGAACGTCCTTTCATTCCGCGAACACCGCCAGGCGTCTGTGGATGTCTTGACTCTGCACGCTTGACAATGGCCGTCCTCTCCGTTTACCGTTGGCTCTCCCGGAATCAGAAGGGCTATTGCATCGTGGAGTCCCGGCATGAAGGCGGTGGTATTTGAAAAGTTCGGCGGTCCCCTGACAGTCTCCGACGTCACGGATCCGGTCCCGGCCGACGACGGCGTGGTGGTCCGCGTCGGGGCCAGCGGGATCTGCCGCAGCGATTGGCATGGCTGGCTCGGTCACGATCCCGACATCACGTCCCTGCCGCACGTGCCGGGGCACGAGTTGGCCGGAATCGTCGAGGAGGTCGGCCGGGACGTCCGTCGCTGGAAGCGAGGCGATCGCATCACTGTCCCCTTCGTGGCCGGATGCGGAGCGTGCGCCCAGTGCCGGTCGGGCAACCACCAGATCTGCGATCACCAGTTCCAGCCAGGTTTCACCGCCTGGGGTTCCTTCGCGCAATACGTCGCGCTGCGATACGCCGACGACAACCTCGTTCGGGTCCCGGATGCGATCGACTTTGTCACGGCAGCAAGCCTCGGATGCCGGTTCAGCACGTCGTTCCGCGCGATCGTCGCACAGGGACAGGTCAGGGCCGGGCAGTGGGTCGCGGTTCACGGCTGCGGGGGCGTGGGGCTGTCGGCCATCATGATCGCCCGGGCGGTGGGGGCGCGTGTCGTTGCGGTCGACATCGATCCCGGGATTCTGGAGTTGGCCGAGAAGCTGGGAGCGGAGATCGTCATCGACGGCCGGGAAGGCACGGATGTCCCGGCGGCCATCCGGGATGCAACCAGCGGGGGCGCGGATGTGTCCATCGACGCCCTCGGCAGCACGATCACCTGTGGCAACTCGATTCTCTGCCTGCGCAAACAGGGCCGGCACGTCCAGGTCGGACTGCTGGCGGGCGACGATTATCTGCCGCGAGTGCCGATGCACCGTGTGATCGGTTGGGAGCTCCAGATCTGCGGCAGTCACGGCATGCAGGCGAATCGATACGGCGACATGCTGTCGCTGATCGCCGACGGCAGGCTGAATCCCCAGGCTCTGATCGGCAGGACCATCCCGCTGGAAGAGGCCCCCGAACATCTGGAGAAGCTGGGACGGTCCGGCTCCGCCGGGATCACCGTGATCGATCGATTCTGACAAGGATGAATGTAATCGAATCAGGAAAGGTGACAACAGAATGAGGATCTCGTTTGTCTCGTTCCCGTCGGGGGTGGTCGCGTTGTGTCTTCTGGCAGCGTTGAGTCTGGTAGGTCCGTCCCTTGCCGGACAGCCGCAGGCAGGCAGGCCGTACGCCTACCTGTTCCCAGCGGCGATGAGCAATCTGGCCGAGCGGCTGCAGCGCGAAGGGGTCGAGGTCCTGGAGCTTCGTGAGGACATTGACCTGGACGTGACCGTCTACGACATCGAACAGGTGGTCCGCGAGGCCGACGACGGCGGCAGAGGGGGTGTCACCTTCGAGACTCGATCCGAGCAGCAGTCCAAGCGCTTCGAGGCCGGAACGATGCTGGTCAAAGCGGGGCGGGAGCCCAATGAGACGGTCCGCCGCTTCCTGGAACCCGACGGCAGAAAGGGACGCCGCACGCAGAGACTTCTGGGCCGACCGACGGCGGGACAAGCCTATCCGGTGTACCAGCTCGGCGCATACGTGCCGTTGACGTTGGGACAGGCCAGACCGCTGGAGCACAAGAGGGAGTTCGATAAGCCCATCACCTTTGAAACGGTCTACGGGCCGCAGAAGCGCGCCAACTTCAACGGTTCTCCCGTGGGCGGTCTGACATGGCTCTCCGACGGCGAGCACTACCTCCAGCGACGCGACGGGAAGTTGTACAAGGTGCACGCGGTCTCCGGACGCTCGACGCTGTTTGTGGACCCCAACGCACTGGCGGCGGGGCTCCGTCGCCTGCCTGCGATGCGTCCCAAGGACATCGAGGCGATCTCCAAACAGACCTGGCTGACGATGAGCCCCGACCACAGTGCGGTCCTGATCGACTATGAGGACGATCTGTACTACTGCACGCTGGATGGGAGCATGGCGGTCCGGCTGACCTCGACGCCCGGCCGGGAGGAGGAGAGCACCTTCGATCCGCAGGGGCGGTTCGTCGCCTTCGTGAAGGAGGGAAACCTATATGTCGTGGACGTCGCGACACAGACCGAACGAGCCCTGACCACCGACGGCGGCGGCCTGATTCGAAACGGCCTGGCGGATTGGGTCTATTTCGAAGAGGTGCTCAATCGCAGGTCGAAGATGTTCTGGTGGAGTCCGGATTCCTCCGCGATCGCCTTCCTGCGGACGGATGACGCGCCGGTTCCCGAGTTCACGCTCACCAACGACGCCTCGCGGAGCGACCGGGTGGAGCAGACCCGTTATCCGCGCGCGGGCGAGCCGAACCCGACGGTGAAGCTGGGGATCGTTTCGACCGCCGGCGGGGCGGCGCGATGGGTCGATCTTCAGGAGTACACCGAAGGGTCCTATCTGATCATGAACGCCGGCTGGATGCCCGACAGCGAGCGAATCTACTTCTTCGTCCAGGACCGCGCCCAGACCTGGCTCGACATCGACACGGCGTCGAGGCGCGGCGGCGAGCCCCGAAGGTTGCTCCGCGAGACCACCCCGGCGTGGGTCGAGCCCCCGGCCGGCATCGAATTCCTTGCCGATGGAGATCTTTTGTTCACCAGCGAGCACACCGGCTGGAAGCATCTGTACCTTTACGACAAGAACGGCCGGCACAAGCGTGCTCTCACCGAGGGGCAGTGGGAAGTGCGGGATATTCAGCTCGTGGATCGAGAAGGGGGCTGGGTCTACTTCACCGGGACGCGCGATTCGCACATCGCGGAGAACCTGTACCGCGTCCCGCTCGCCGGCGGGGACGTGCAGCGGCTCACCGAATCGGCGGGCCAGCACCGGGTGGACATCAGCCCCAACGGGAAGTACTTCATCGACACATGGAGCAATGCGAGCACGCCGACGAAGGTGGCCCTCCGCACGGCCGACGGGGCGACCGTCCGCATGCTCGACACAAATCCGGTCCACGAGCGGCATGAGTATCGCTTCGGGGCCTGCGAGCAGTTCCAGATCCCGATGTCCGACGGCTTCCTGATCGAAGCCAGCCTAGTCAAGCCGGCGGATTTCAACGAGTGCCGCAAATACCCGGTCTGGTTCACCACGTACGCCGGCCCACATATGCCGAGCATCTCCGACTCCTGGCAGGGCGGCCGGACGTGGGACCACATGCTCGCCGGGATGGGGATGCTCGTCTTCCGGTGCGACCCCCGCTCGGCCAGCGGCAAGGGGGCCTGCTCCGCCTGGACCGCTTATAGACAGCTTGGCGTCCAGGAACTCAAGGATATCGAGGAAGCGATCGAATGGCTCAAGAAACAGCCCTATGTGGATGGCGACCGGATCGGCATGAGCGGCCACAGCTACGGCGGGTTCATGACCGCGTACGCCCTGACGCACAGCAAGCTCTTTGCCGGCGGGATCGCCGGGGCGCCGCCGACGGACTGGCATTTCTACGATACGATCTACACCGAGCGGTTCATGGACACGCCGCAGAACAACCCCGAGGGGTATGCGAAGACCTCCGTCGTGAAGGCCGCCAAGGACCTCCATGGAAAGCTGCTGATCATTCACGGCGGCATCGACGACAACGTGCATCTCCAGAACGCCTTCTCGCTCATGGACGCCCTGCAACGGGCGGACAAGCCGTTCCAGGTCATGGTCTATCCCCAGTCGCGTCACGGCATCGGCGGCATGCACTACAACCGACTGATGGTGGATTTCATCCGGGACGTGCTCCAGCTCTCTGAGAACTGAGCATAAAAAAAACGACGCCCGGCTGCTGCGGTCGGGCGTCGTTTTTCTGGAGGATACGTGATCGGATATCCTCGGGACGAAGGCCAAGTGGTCGGATCGCGGCTAGAAGCCGTAGACGACCCGGAGTTGTTCGTTGGTCGGGATCTCGCTGTAGTACTCGCCTCGCGGCCCGACGTACCAGGAGCCGTTCCGCGTCAGCACGACGGACGTCCGCGACCCGTTGGAGTTGGTCACCCAGACGGTGATCGAACCCTGATCGACCACCACAGGAGCCGTGACTACAACGGGCGGCGCCGGGGTGACGACCACTTCGCGGATCACAGGCGGGTGCACGACCGGAACGACCGGGGGATGGACGATCACGGGCGGCCCGGCGTGGATCACCCGATGATGCCGCCAGGGATGGGTGATGACCACGGGCCGTGGAGGCGGGTAGCAACCCGGCGCCACGATCGGGCCTCCAACTCCGACGCCCAGGCCGATGTGCCCGTTGTGTCCGACATAGGAGATGGAGAAGCTCGTGTCCGCCCGCACACCGGTGGTGAGCGTCAGAACCATGCCGATTGCGAACATCGCCTGAAGTGTTCTTGTCCGTGTCATCGTCGTATCCTTTCCATGATTCGGTCCCATCTCCTCGGAGGTGGAACGCCTGTTTACTTGCCCTTTCACCCTTTAAAGGCACTTGAGGGGCCCTTGGTAACAGGATGGCGGTAACCGGAAAGAGATCAAATGTGTTTGTGGCCACATAAGGCTTGTATTCACAAAGGTTTATGGCGACAGGGATAAGTCGGGCCGGCTCTGCAACGTCAGTTCGTCGGTCATATTCGTGTTCTCGCCATGCGTACAACGCGGCGACTTCGCAAGATGGTTTGGGTCTTGCATCAAGCCCACTTGATATGGTATCCATGGAGTAGTGACGTCGCATATGGTTGGTTGGATCATGGGTACTCTATGCCCAAGTCCCGAAGGAACAGACCTCGGAATCCTGGCGTCGCCAGGGAGCGGTCCGGGGGGGGGCCCGCAACGTCTCTTTCGCCCCGGCGGCTTTGGATGTGGCGCATGCTCGCGGTTCTTGCGGGCCCGGTCGTGTTTTTCCTTCTGCTGGAAGTCCTGTTGTCTCTTCTGGGCGCAGGGTATCCTACTTCGTTCTTTGTCCGAAGCGAACTGCCCGGCCTGCGGACGACGAACGTTCACTTCGGATGGCATTACCAGCAGGAGACGGTGGCCGAGCCGCAACCTTGCCTGATCCCCGTCGAGAAGCCCAAGAACGCCATCCGGGTCTTCGTCCTGGGCGAATCGGCTGCGATGGGGACGCCGGACCCGTCGTTTGGGTTCGTTCGGATTCTGGAGGTCATGCTTGGACGGCTTTATCCCGATCGTCCCGTTCAGGTGGTCAACGCTGCCATGCGGGGGATCAACTCGCATGTGATCGTGGAGATCGCCGGGGAGTGCGCGGGCCTGGACCCGGATGTTTTTGTTGTGTACGTCGGGAACAACGAATTCAACGGGCTGTACGGCCCCAGGACCTCGTTGAGCTTCCTTGCCGAACATCCGAGCCTGATCCGGATTTTCCATCTGGCCAAGCGGACGCGCACGGGGCAATTGCTCCGCCGGCTATTCGGCGCCAACCCTGAGGCCAGGCAGGCCCGCAAGGTGGTTCGTGACGGCGGGTTCTTCCTGGACAAGCGCACCGCGCTGGACGACCCGGCCAGGGAGGCCACCTACCGCAATTACCGCACGAATCTGGAGCGAATCTGCCGCCAGGGTCTCGATGCCGGGGCCGCCGTGGTTCTGGCGACCATCGCGGTCAATCTGAGAGACTGCCCGCCGCTGGGGTCGCTCCCTCGCGAGGGGCTGTCGCAGTCGCAGCGAGACGAGTGGGAGGCTCTGCGCCGCGACGGGATACGGCTCGAAGCAGCCGGCGATGCCGCAGCGGCCCTATCCAGCTATGGCAAGGCTCTGGAGATTGACGATCACTTCGCAGAGCTTCACTACCGCGCGGCCAGATGCCGGCTCAGCCTTGGCGAGAGCGACGCCGCCGGGCGCGAGTTCGCCTTGGCCAGGGATTGGGACGCCCTGCAATTTCGGGCGGATAGCAGGATCAATGGGGTCGTACGAGATGTCGCGAGCGAGCTTGCCAGCCCCGCGGTACGGCTGGTCGAGACAGATCAGGTTCTCGCCCATAGCGAGGCGTGCCCCGACGGCATCTGCGGCCGGGAATTCTTCTACGAGCACGTGCATCTGCGTTTCGAGGGGGACTATCAAGTCGCCAAGGCCTTGCTGCCGGCGGTCGTCGAATGCCTCCGTGCGAGGGGGATGACCCCGGCCGATTCGGTCGAGATTCCGACTAAGGCCCAGTGCGCCTGTGCGTTGGCCTTCACCCCGTGGGACGAGGTGAATACCGCCGCGGCTATGGTCAAGCTCACGGCCAATCCGCCTTTCACGGGGCAGCTCGATCATGCCCAGAGGCAGGCGAACGCCGAAAAGGCGATTGCGACTGCCATGGCGGCGGTCGATCAACGGTTCGTCGACCAGGTGATCAGTGCCTATCGGCAGGCCATCGACGCCAGGCCGGAGGATTGGGTGCTCAAGTACAACCTCGCGACCTTCCTGCAGCAGCTCGAAAGGCCGAGGGAGGCCGCGGCCTGCTTCGAGCAGGTGGTGCGTGCCATGCCCGATTTCGCTTCGTTCCGGGTCGAGTGGGGACATGCCCTGGGCCAACTCGGGTTGATCGATCAGGCTACTCGCCAGTTCCAGGAGGCATTGAAACGCGACCCTGGCTACGAGCCTGCCCGAGAAGGTCTGGTCTGGGCACAGGCCAGGAGACGACTGGGCCGCTGACCCGGGAGAATCGTTCGAAGGTTTCCATCCGAAGGGGGAGGCTCACTTGACGCCGCTGACATTGAACATGCTGTAGAAGGCGTAGGTGTCGCCGTAGCGTTTGGCCAGCGCGTCATAGGCGGCGTGGTTGTTGCCGCGAGCGGTCTTCACGATGGCGGTGATGTCGCGGAACTCGGCGTAGATCTCCGGCGGAATGCTCCACCCTTGCGGATCCGCGGCCGTCTTGGTCTCGAGGGAATGCACCAGCAGCGCCTCGGCGTAGTGGCGGGGGAGTTGAGTGTAGCCCAGCGGTTTGAGAAGAGACAGGCCGCCGATGACTTCGGCTCGCTGGTGCTTGAGCAGGTAGTGGGCCATGAGGTACTCGAACGCCAGGCGGTGTTGCGGATTCTCCAGCAAGAGCCTTCTGAGCATCGTCTCGAAGGAGATTCCGGCAATCGCATAGTCCGTAGTTCCCCGGACTCTGCGCCAGGCCGCGATTTGTGGATTCTTTTCATCGTGCGATGGGTCGGCGATCGCGTCCCGCCAGCGGTGGACAAAGGGCCCTGAACCTGCCTGTCCTTGCAGGACGCCGAACGCCACCCTCGCCGATTCATATTCCCCTTTGACCAGGTGGATACGAACGATCGCCTCGAGCACTGGGACGGTCGCCCCTTCATTGTCCAGGAGTTCATATGCGTTCTTCTGTGCGGCGTTCGGACAGCCAAGATCCAGGTACAGTTCGATCAGTTTGGCGTGCTGCAGACGGCCCACCATGTTTTCGAAGCTCAGGAACAGGGCCCGCGTCTCGTCCTGGGGATAGGCGCACATCTCCTCGCCCAGCCGTCCCTGGTGCGCCAGGGCGCGGTTGATGTCGAAGACGCCGGAAGGGGTGAAGGGGTGCTTGCCCCGCATTCGGTGCGCCACTGCGATCACGCGATCCCAGTCCCTCTGACAGGTCCAATAGTGCAGCGTTCGTTCGAAGCGGATGTGACTTCGCGTGCCCGCCAGGCACACGATCGCGGCCGCGGCGACCGCGAAGAGCCGCAGGCTCAGTCTCAAACGCTCATCCGCCTTCCCGCGGGACGTCTGTATCGCCTCCTTCGTGCGTCGTCGCGACTGCAGGGCGCTCGTTCGCACCGCAGGGAGCCGGAAGAAGGAGGCCGCGAGAATCATCCCTGGAACCAAAGCATACAGAGCCGCCGCCAGTTTGGCCGACAGGGCGGAGGACTCCAGGGTGTGTGCCGCGTCCCACGGCGTGCCGACCGTCCAGATCGCCAGGGGCCCGAGCCCGTAGAGGAATCGCCCGAGGAGATAGGCGACGCCGCAGGCGAGGACGGCCTGAGAGAGCCCCAGGAGGATTCGGCGATCCGGGAGGACCTCCGCCAGGCAGACGACGCAGGCCGTGAGCAGGGCTGTCGCGCCGACCAGGTGGTAGGTCAGAGAGAACAGGACCAAGAACGTCCCGACCCTTGCCGCCGGGGCTTTCAGGGGGATCGAGCGGTAGAGAACCGCCGTCCAGATCGAAGTCCCTATCCGCAGCAGGATCGACAGAGGGTCATCGTACTGATTGAAAATCGCCAGGGCCAGGATCGCGGGGGCCCAGGCCAGATCCCTGAGCTTGTCCGCCTGCATCGTGTGCAGAAGACGACGCAGGCCCAAAGCGACCGCCGCCAGAGCGGCGGTGATGCCAAGTGCCCCCAAAGCCGGAACGCGGTATGTTTGGGCAAGCAGGGCGGCCGACGACGCGGCGACTCCCCCCGGCATGGCAAGTGCGGCCCGGAGGAACGAGCCATCCCACGAAAAGACCGGATAGGCGGTGAACACCCCGAATCCGTAGTAGAGCAAGTGCGTCCCGATTCCCTGCCAGACGTAGGCGAAGAGCCCCAACGCGATGACGGCCCATAACCAGAATTCCAGTCTTCGGCGATCCACTCGGCTCTCCAACAGCATGTCGGTCGATGCATCCGCAACGAATATAGGCGTCGACTGCGAAGCCCGCAAGAAAAACGTTGGTCCCCGCACCGACGGCAGGTAAGATGACGCGACTGGTTCTTGATCTCGGGGACTGCATATGAATGTGGGTAGAGTTCTGACAGCACGCTTTGTCCTGGCGGCGATCGTGACGGCCCTGTTTGGGGCCGGATGCAGCCGGGAGAGACCGCAATCGCCTGCGCCGGTGGCAAGGCCCCCCAAGATCACGCCGGACTATGCGGGCCTCGTCATCCCGCCGAACGTCGCGCCCCTGAACTTCCGGATCGAAGAGCCGGGCCGGGCGTACATGGCGAGGATCCACGCGCCCTTGGGGCAGGAGATCGAGGTCCTCAGCAGGACTTCGGAGATCGTCATCCCCCTTGAAAAATGGAAGAACCTGCTGCGTGCGAACATCGGAGGCGCACTCCAGGTCGACGTGTGCGTCAAGGCCGACGACGGCCTCTGGCGTCGGTACGAGCCCATCACGAACGCCATCGCCGCAGAGCCGATTGATCCCTTCCTGGTCTATCGGTTCATGGCGCCCTCGTCGTACTTCCCCAAGCAGATGCAGATCTGCCAGCGGAATCTGGAGACGTTCGAAGAGACGACGCTTCTTGACACGTGTTCTTTCGGGAACGGGTGTGCCAACTGTCACGCGTTCGTGAACAACAGCCCGGCCCAGATGCTCTTGGGGATCCGCAGCACGTCATTCCCCAGCGCCACAGCGTACGTTCACGGCGGATCCATCCAGAAGATCGGCGCCAAGTTCGGGTATACCTCCTGGCATCCGAGCGGAAGACTCGCGGCCTACTCGATCAACGACGTGCGGCAGTTCTTCCACACCGCCCAGGCCGAGATCCACGACGTCGTCGATCTCGACTCGCTGATCGTTTACTACGACTTCGCGGGCAAGCGGATCAAGACCTCGCCGGCGTTTTCCGACAAGACGCGGCTCGAGACCTATCCCGCCTGGACGCCCGACGGCAAGCACCTCTACTTCTGCAGCGCGCCGCTGCCATGGACGGACATGGATACGGTGCCTCCGAAGGGATATGAGCAGGTGAAATACGACCTGATGCGGGCCAGCTACGACGTTGAAACGGACGCCTGGGGACCGGCCGAGACGGTGCTGCGCGCCGCGGATACAGGCAAGAGCATCCTGTTGCCCCGCGTCTCGCCCGACGGCCGGTTCCTGCTGTTCTGCATGACTCAGTACGGCTGCTTTCCTATCTATCAGCCGACCAGCGACTTGTACATGATGGATCTGGCCACCGGCAAGTACGACAAGGTTTCGGCCAACAGTGAGCACTCCGAATCGTGGCACAGTTGGTCGAGCAACGGCCGCTGGATTGCGTTCAGCAGCAAGAGGCAGGGGGGCTTGTTCACCCGGCCGTTCCTCTGCTACGTGGACGAGAATGGACAGACTCGTAAGCCCTTCGTGTTGCCGCAGGCAGCCCCCTCGTTCTACGAGTTCTGCTGCCGACTCTACAGCGTGCCGGAACTGATTCGAGCCCCCGTGACAATCCAGAGCGAATCGCTCGTTCAAACGCTCTTCGCGCCCGCGGAGGTCTGCGTCAACTCCGCCACCGGCGCCACTCCCAAGGCCGGCGGCACGCAGGCCTATCCGAAAGGGCAGGCCAGCGTGCAGTAGTCTGCGGCTCGCAAAACCGTCCCGATGCAAAAGACGCGGGGCCTCGTCTTGTCGACGAGGCCCCGCTCGGTTACTGCGATGTCTCAAGCACGGCGAGGATTACTGCTTCGCACGTCCGAACTGGATGTCGTCGATGTACAGCGTGCCGGTGCCGCCCTTGACGGGAGCGGCCTTGTTGCCGACGCCGATCACCAGCGACTTGACCGCGTTCATCTTGACGCCGGCCGAGGTGAACTCACTCAGCGGGATCTTCCACTCCTGCCATTGCAGGCGTGCACTGATCGCGACGTCCGGGTTCTGCAGCGTCTTGGTCTTGCCGGCGCTGTCCTTGACCGTCAGGTACAGGCCTTCGACCGAGTTGCCCGCCGGCTGCGTGACGCCGATCTCACCCATCTGCCAATCGCCCGCCGCGACGTTGCCGGTGACCTTGACATCGGA
>JAAYVJ010000341.1 GCA_012517265.1 Planctomycetota bacterium
CGGGACCGGTCGCGGGGCGTTGTTGGGCAGGTATAACAGGATCGTCATGTTGGGGTCCTGCTTGCGGCCGGTGAAGTAAACGATGATCTCCTTGCGGGTGGCCCGGCCGTCCAGTGCGTTCTTGTCGACGGAGGCGGTCGTGAAGGCCATGAACTGCGGCCTGCCGGGGGCCTTGCCGAACATGTGCTCTTCGAAGAGGGCCAGGATCTCCGGCCGGCGTTTTTGTCGCCACGTGTCGGCGTCGGCGACCTTCGTCCCGTCGGAACAGACGAGCGGATCGGGCAGCGTATAGGAAGGGATCTTCGACTCGTCGTAATTGGCCTCCTGGGCGGCGATGAACCCAGGGAGAAGCACATTCATCAAAGCGGCCAGGACAAGGGTAGGAATGCGATTGCGAGCCATACGTGCGACCTCCTGTGTTCGTTGGCACATGTACTACCGATCCTCGATAGGTACACCCAACCCCCAAGGCTTTCAAGCAAAAAACCAGCTTCCAGGGGCGCCTTGCCGAGCCAGCGTCCAGTCCCGACCAGGATTTCGCTGACCAAGTGGATCTATTGCCAACGTGCATGGCGTCGATAAGATGGTTGGAAATGGGGGTGCCAGTATCAGAATGATGAGCAACAATGCACAGGATCGACAAGGAATTGAGGCCGTGGGGGGAGTGAAGGATCACATCCTAAATGTCGTCACCGTCGCAGTGGTCGCCCTTTGGGCCGCGCCGTCGCTGGGATTCGTCTCTGTCCATGACGGAGGGACTTGGCCGGCCGACTGGCCTTCGGAGTTGGAGTCCTGCCGGGATCGGAGCAGGACATACGAGGTCGCCACCACCGTCCGAGAAAGCGTGTACGAGATTCCGTTTGAGACGTCGGACGACTTCGAGCGGATCTGGCCGACGCTGCTGCGTCTGCGCAGCGAGGATGCACCGCTTCGCATCTCCCGTGTGGAGGAACCAGGCGAGACCGTGCCCGGCATGTTCCGCAACGACACGCCGGCCGTGCGGATCTACACCCCGGTCTACGGCAGTTCGGCCCAGAAGCCTGGCGGCAGAATGCTGCCAGTCGGGCCGCCGTGGCCGCAATCGATTCGAATGCCGGACGGGACGCTGCCCGAGTACATGGCGATCTCCGAGGACGGAATGCGGTGGGTCCCCGTGGTCGGCAAGACCACCGGCGGTTTCCTGCATCGCGCCAGAATCGAAATCGAGCTGGTCACCGATGGGCGGATCCTGGACATCAACCGGATTCTCGTACCCGCCGGGATCGCGATCATCGACAATCGCGCGCCGGTTGAGGAACAGAAGGGGGCCTCCTGGTACGTCTCGCCGCAGGGCCAAGCAGACAACCCCGGGACGGCCGATGCGCCGTGGGATCTGGCATCCACGCTGGAAGGCCGGCGGGGCGTCAGGCCGGGAGACACGATCTACTTGCTCGAAGGCACATACCGCAGACGTCCAAACGCGATGTTCGATGTACGTCTGGAGGGAACCGAGGAGAACCTGATCCAGATTCGTCCGGCGCCGGGTCAACGAGTCGCGATCGACGGCGGCCTGTCGATTCTACGTCCATCCAAGCGGGTCTGGATTCGCGATTTGGAGGTCTTCGTGTCGGAGCCTCTGCCGTCCGGGCCCGTTGCCGCAGGTTCGAAGTCCACGAATCTGAGGCGCCCCGCCGGCGGTCTGAGCATGCAAGGAGGCGCAGACTGCAAGTACATCAATCTCGTCATCCACCATTGCAACCAGGCCATCAGTTGCTGGAAGGGAGAGATCAATCCCGAGATCTACGGCTGCGTTCTCTATGAAAACGGCTGGCTCAGTGTTGACCGGGGCCGCGGCCATTGCGTCTACACCCAGAACGATTTGGGCATCAAGACCATCTCGAACTGCATCATGACCTGCCCCTACGACGGCTGCTACACAATCCACGCGTATGGAGCCGACCAAGCCAGCGTGAACAACTACCTGCTTACGGAGAACATCTGCTACGGGAAGGGGCCGTTCCTGGTGGGCGGCGCCACCCCGAGCCAGGGCATCCGCGTTCATCGCAACATCCTCTACGGTGTCGACATGCAGGTCGGTTACACCGCCCCGTACAACGAGGATTGCGAGATCCTGGGCAATGTGGTCGTCAACGGCACCCTGGAAGCCGCCCGTTTCCGCAAGATGGACTGGAAGGACAACCTCGTTCTCCCTACCAGCGGCGTGGTGCGGCCCTCGGAGGACAGGGCCATCCTGTTGCCGAACCGGTATGACCGCAACCGGGCGCACCTGGTCCTCTTCAACTGGCGTCAGGTGAACACCATCGAGGTCGAGACGAACCGGTGCATTGAGGACGGCGATACGGCCGAGTTGTACGATCCAGAGGATTTGTTTGGGAACCCCGTCGCGAGGATCACCTGTCGCAACGGAGTGATTCGCGTTCCGGTCCAGAAAGAGTTCTCGGTCTACGTGGTTCGCGTCGTGCGGCGTTAGAGCCAAGCGGCTATTCACGCATCATCGCCAGAAGCCTGGGATGTGCCTTGCGGTTGGCGGCCACGAGGCGGAAGGCCCCGCCCTCGTAGGCGTCCAAGTCGATGGGGAAGATCTTGCCTCCCGTCCAATCTGTCACGATCGCGCCGGCCGCCTCGGCGATCACCGCGCCGGCCGCGATATCCCACAGCTTCGGCGTGCACATGACCCCGGCGACCAGCCCGCCGCGGGCGATGTACGCCAAGTGGAGGGCGGTCGTGCCGAAGTTGCGGAACCGCGACTGGCGGATCAGGTCGCACAACCACGCCGGCAGGGGCCCTTCAAAGTGACTGTCGATCGCAACGCTGGTCAGCGAGCCGATGTCCTGTTCTCCGGCGACGATCCGCCGGCCGTCCAGTTGGGCTTCGCCTCCCTGGACTGCGGTGAACATCGCGTCGGTCGAGGGGTGGAAGATCACGCCGAGAATCGGTTGGCCTTCACATAGCGCGGCAATGCTGACCGCGAAAACGGGGATGCCGTGGGCAAAATTGTGGGTCCCGTCGATGGGGTCGATCGCCCACCAGATGGTGGGGCTGCCCGTCGGGGCCCGTTTGAACAGCTTGCCGTGGTCACCTTCTTCCGCGATGAACCCGTGGTCCGGATAGACCTCCCGAATCCGCTGGATGATGATGCGCTGGCACTGGGGATCGGCCTGGGTGACGAGTTCGTTCTCGCTCTTTTGCGTCGTCGTGACGTAGCCCATCTGCTCCATCGCGTGCTGACCCGCCAGTCGCGCCGCGACGATCGCGGTCTCCAGCATTTCACTTAAGTCCTTTTGCTCCAAAGACATAAAGGCTCCATCAAGCCATATCGATTGACAGGTTCGTACCCGGGTTTTATTCTACAGCGAGTATGCAGGAAAGCAAACAGGATAGCAAGACCGCCGCCATTCGCAAGGCTTCGGGGCATCAAAGGAAGATCGCCGGCGGCGTTGCCTGCGCTGTTTTCAGCTTGTTCGCAAGTCTATGGCTGCTCCAGAGGCTGGAATTCGACTTCGGCCGGGTCTTTCCCCCTTGTGGCCTGAGGATGCGGACGGGGTTGACCTGCCCGACCTGCGGGATGACCCACGCGGTTTTGGCTTTCGCCAAGGGGCGCGTACTGACCGCATTCTACCTCCAGCCGGCGGCGGGATTGCTGTGCAGCTTGCTCGTGGTTGCCGCATTTTTCGCTTTCCTGATCGCGGTGTGCGGCGTATATTTCAGCTTCCTGGACAGGTTGTTTGCCGAAGTTCGGGTGGTGCACGTGGTTGTAGGTCTGCTTGTGATTCTTGCCGCCGGCTGGGCCGTCACCTTGGCGCGGGCCCTGGCGGCACAGACCTGAGATGGACAGTAGACTGAAAACTTGTGGGAGAAAAGTCATGATCAAAGTGCTCATCACAGACAAGTTGGCGAAGGAAGGAATCGATCTGATCAACGCCACACCGGGTGCCGAGGCCGTCGTCAAGGTCGGCATCAGCGAGGATGAGCTGTGTACCATCATTCGTGACTACGACGGACTGATCGTCCGGAGCGAGACGAAGGTCAACGCCAAGGTTCTGTCGAATCCGGGCCGGCTCAAGGCCGTCGCCCGCGCGGGCGTCGGGGTGGACAACATCGACGTACCGGCCGCGACCCGCAAGGGCATTCTCGTGATGAACACCCCCGGCGGCAACACGCTCAGTGCCGCCGAGCACACCATGGCCCTAATGCTCGCGATGAGCCGCAACGTGGTCCAGGCCTGCAACAGCCTCAAGTCCGGCGCCTGGGACCGCAAGAAATACACCGGCAACCAGCTCAACAACAAGGTTCTCGGCGTGATCGGCCTGGGCCGCATCGGCATCGCGGTGGCTCGGATGGCCCACGGCCTGAACATGAAGATCCTCGGCTACGATCCGCTCTCGGCTCCGACGAACGCCGAAGAGCTGGGGATCGAGGTGACGGACAAGCTCGAGCGGATCTTCCGCGAATCGGATTTCATCACGATCCATGTGCCGAAGAACCCGCAGACTCTGAACATGATCGGGGCCGAACAGATCGCGATGATGAAGCCGACCGTCCGCCTGGTCAACTGCGCCCGCGGCGGCATCATCAACGAGGACGCTTTGTACGACGCTTTGGCCAAAAAGCGGATCGCCGGCGCGGCGCTCGACGTGTTCAGCTCGGAGCCGCCGCAGGATTTGCGGTTCGCGGCCCTGGACAACTGCATCGTCACGCCGCACCTGGGCGCCAGCACCGAAGAGGCACAGGTGGAAGTCGCCGTCGAGGCGGCCGAGATCCTCCTCGACGCGATCAAGGGCGGCCCGATTCGAAATGCCGTCAATGCTCCGTCCACTTCGGGCGCAGTGCCGCCGCTGGTGAGCAACTACGCGGATCTGGCCCGCCGCATCGGCGGACTGCTGAGCACGATCGCCCCCGGCGGCATCAAGGGGGTGCAGGTGCAGTATCGCGGCACGATCGCCGGCATGAGCGTGCAGCCGGTGACCTTGAACTTCGCGATCGGCCTGCTGCAGAGGCATTTCGAGATGCCCCTGAACATGGTCAACACCCCGGTCCTGGCCAGAGAGCGGGGCATCAGCATCGACGAAACGAAGAACACCGAAGCTCGCGACGTGGCGTCGAGCTTCACCGCGACCGTGGAAACCAGCGAAGTCAAGAGAACGGTCCGCGGCTCCGTGTTCGGCGACACTCTGTTGCGGATCATCGAGATCGACGGCTTCCACGTCGAGATGACCCCGCAGGGCACCGTGCTGGTGATTTTCAATGACGACCGGCCCGGCGTCATCGGTGCCGTCGGCACCCTGTTGGGCAATCACGGCATCAACATCGGCACGATGGGCGTCGGCCAGAAGCCCGAGTTGCAGAAGGCGGTGTTGGCGGTGAGCCTGGACAAAGAGCCGGACGAGGCGACGATTGCGGATCTCCGAAAGCTCGACTTCATCAACGATCTGTACGTTTGTACGCTCGATTGATTCTCCGGAGTCTGCCTCATACGGTGGCTACGCCCCCTCGCCGCTGCGAGGGCGACGAGGGTTGGTGTTTGCGCAGATGGAGTATGCGAGATGGCTGAAAGCCTGATCATCAGCGTCAGTGGGATGAGGGGTGTGATCGGGGAGAACCTGACGCCCGTCATCGCCGCACAATACGGTTGTGCGTTCGGGACATTTCTCAAGGAAACTGCAGGGGACGGCGGGCGTCGCCTGAAGGTGTGCATCGGGCGGGATTCCCGTGTCAGCGGTCAAATGCTCCTGTCGGCCATGACGGCCGGCCTGTGCTCGGTGGGCGTGGACGTGGTCGACCTGGGATTGGTGACGACCCCATGCGTGGGGATCATGCTCCGCCAGCTCGGCTGCGACGGCGGCATCGTCATCACCGCCTCCCACAATCCGCTGCCGTACAACGGCATCAAGCTGCTGCTGAGCAACGGGATGGCCCCGCCGGCAGCGACCGCGGCGAAGATCAAGCAGGCGTTTCTCGACGGCCGGGCCGGGTACGTGGACTCCGTCCATTGCGGCACGGTGAGCTGCAACGAGGAGACCGACCGCGTTCACATCGAGAAGGTCCTGGCCACAATCGACTCGAAACAAATCGCCGTCAGGCGATGCCGGATCGTGCTGGACAGCGTCAACGGCGCCGGGGCCAGGGTCGCCAAGAAACTTCTGGCTCAGCTCGGCTGCGAAGTGATCGCGATGAACGACGAGCCGACGGGCCTGTTCGCCCACGGCGCCGAGCCCATCGCGGCCAATCTGGCCGATCTGTGCCGGCGGGTCCGACAGGAGAAGGCCGACCTCGGATTCGCGCAGGATCCGGATGCGGATCGCCTGGCGATCGTCGACGAAAACGGCGTCTACATCGGGGAGGAGTACACGCTGGCCCTGGCCGCCATGCACATTTTCGCCAGCCAGAAGGGCACGGCCGCCGCGAATCTCTCCACGTCGCGGATGATCGACGACATCGCCGAACGTGCAGGCGCGAAAGTCCTCCGCACGCCGGTGGGCGAGGCCCACGTGGCCAACGCGATGATCGAGAACCGTTGTGTCATCGGCGGCGAAGGCAACGGCGGCGTGATCGACTTGCGGGTCGGCCCGATCCGGGACAGCCTCGTCGGGATGGCGATGGTCCTTCAGTTGATGGCCGAGACGGGCAAGAGCATCAGCGGGCTGGTCGCGGAAATCGGCGGCTACTCGATGCACAAGGACAAGTTCTCCGCCGACGCCGAGCAGGCCAGAGAGATCATGAAACGGGCGGCGGCCAGGTTCCCCAAGGCCATCGCGAACACGGCGGACGGCCTGCGGCTGGATTTCCCGGACGCGTGGATCCACCTTCGCACGAGCAACACCGAGCCGGTGATGCGGATCATCGTCGAGGCGAAGGATGAGCCCGCGGCCAAACGATATATCCAGGCTGTCGCGGAGATCCGTCGGTCGGTTCTGGAAGGCAGGAGCGGGGGCCGGTAACTTGAGCAGTCACTGGACAGAACACAAACCCGTCGTTCTCGTGGTCGACGATGAACGTGACCATGCCGACGGCATTGTCGAAGCCCTCGGCAGACTGTCCGTCAAGGCACTGGCTGTCTACACGGGGGAACACGCCGTGGAGGTTCTCCGCAACCAGGCGGTCGACGTCGTCGTCACCGATCTGAAGCTGGAAGGACAGGTCGACGGCCTTGATGTGCTGCGTGAGGCCAAGAGGCTGAGCGATTCGACCGAGATCATTCTCATTACGGCCTACGCGACGATCGAGAACTGCAAGGAGGCGATGCGGCAGGGGGCTTTTGACTATCTCGTCAAGCCGCTGGACATCGACCAGCTCCGCGCCCTGGTGGAACGGGCGGCGCGCAAGGCCTTGGCCGCTCCAACCCGGCAGACCTCGGCGCACCAGGAGCCGGACGCGTTCTTCTTCGAGGGCATCAAGGGCGTCAGCCCGGCGATGCAGGGAATCTTCGAAGTCGTCCGCCGGGTGGCCAGAACGAATATCTCGGTGCTGATCGAGGGGCCCTCAGGCACCGGCAAAGAGCTTCTTGCCCGCGCCATTCACAACAATTCGCTTCGTCGCGACAAGCCATTCAAGCCGGTCAATTGTGCCGGCCTGACCGAGACGCTCCTGGAGAGCGAGCTGTTCGGACACGTCAAAGGGGCGTTCACCGGGGCCAACACCGACCGCAAGGGCCTGTTCGAGCTCGCCGACAAAGGGACGCTCTTTCTCGACGAGATCGGGGACATGCCTCTGACGATGCAGGCCAAGCTGCTGCGGGTGCTCGAAGACGGCATCGTCGTCCCGGTGGGCTCCAGCAAGGCCACGGTGGTCGACGTCCGCATCATCAGCGCCACCAACCGCAGCCTGACCAGACTGATCGAGCGAAAGGAATTCCGCGAGGACCTTTACTTCCGCATCCGCGGGGTGAATGTCGCCTTGCCCGCGCTTCGCGAGCGATCGGCCGACATCCCGATTCTCGCCGACCATTTCCTTCAGGAGGCGACGCACGAGACCGGCTCGCAGGTCAAGGGCTTCACGCCCGCCGCCATGAGCCTTATGGCCGGCTATGAATGGCCCGGCAACATCCGGCAGCTTCGAAACGCCGTCCGAACGATGGTCGTCATGTGCGACCGGGAGAAGATCGACGTCCTGGATCTCCCGCCGGAGATATCCCAGCGACGCCAGCTCCCCGGGCCCGCGGCCACGGCCCCTGCGCCGGCCAGTCTGGCGGGCGCATCGCTCAACGAGATCGAGAAAAAGGCGATCATGGACACGCTGGCCAAGACCGAGGGCAATAGGGAACAGGCAGCCAAGATCCTCGGCATCGGCGAGCGCACCCTCTACCGGAAGATCAAAGAGTACAACCTCTGACGGTCGGAGTCCTCTGCCCGAGCGGGCGTCTCGCTCAATCGTTCCCGTCGGAGTCGGATTCCGACGTCGTTCGCTTCTGTCGCCAGGCGGGCATCTGCTCCGGCGTGACACCGGCCCACAGACCCTCCTTGAGGGCTCTGGCGCCGGATTCCAACTGCACGTACTTCTGATAGTAGCCATGTTTGAACCGCAAGTCGGCATAGGCGAAGCCCCGGGAGAGAAGCTCCTCGTTGAGGAAACGCCCATCCGGCAACTGCACATACGCCAGCAGCCGCCGATAGCGATCGCGACTCCCTGCCTGTCGGTCGAGATAGACCGTCACATGCTTTCCGAGGGCGACTCCCCTGGCAAACGCTGTAGCCTCCTCGGCGTAGTACATCCTCTGGCGTTCGGCGCCTCCCATCTCCGGCGCATCGATCCCGACAAGCCGGACCTTGGCGGCAGCCTCTCCCAAGTCGGGGATGTCGAGCTGAAGCGTATCGCCGTCCACGATCCGAGCGACGAGAAAACTCCGACCCTGATAGCGAGCCCAATCCGCCGCAAGGGTCTGGCCTCGCGACGTCAGCAGATCGGACCATCGAGGGGATACGAAACCGCGGTCGAACAAGACAACAAGAGCCGTCCCGATCAGAGTGAATCCGATCAGGACGGCTCGGTTGCGTCTGCTCATTGCTCGTCTGGTTGTTCGCCTGCGAGCCAACCGGGGTCGCCTCTATTTGGCAACTTGAGTCCGCTGGCGGGCCGGGCGGTCCAGATCGAAGGCCAGGCACACCGCCTCCAGGGCTCTCTCGACATCCTGGAGGCCGACGGCGCAACTGATCCGGATTTCGCTGGTGGTGATCGACTCGATGTTCACCTTGGCCTTGGCCAGGGCCCCGAACATCCGCTCGGCGACGCCGAACTGCGACCGCATACCCACCCCAATGACCGACACCAGGGCGATGTTGTCACGCACCATGATGGTGTCGCAGTAGTGCTCCGCTTTCAACTGGCTCGCCACGGCCTTGGCCTTTTCGATGTCCTGCTTGGCCACCATGAACGACATGTTCGCCTTCTCGGGGCTGATTTCGGTCTGGATGATGTCGTCAATGACAACCTTGGCCTCCGCGAGCCTGGCGAAAATCTGGGCGGCCTTGCCCGGGATGTTGGGGATGCCCGCCATCCCGATCTTGGCCATGTCTTTCTGAATTGTCGCCCCCGACACCAATATACCTTCCATCTGCGGCACCTCGTGTGTGATGATGGTTCCCGGATTATCGTTCGCAATATTTCGGATTCGAATCTTGACGTTGTAGCGTTTGCCGATGGCCACGGACCGGATGTGCATGACGCCGCTCCCGACGCTGGCCATCTCGATCATCTCGTCGTAGCTGATCTCGTCGAGCAACGCGGCATTCTTGAAAACCGCCGGATCGGCGGTGTACACGCCGTCCACGTCGGCGAAGATCTCGCACTCCTGGGCCTTCAGGGCCGCCGCCAGCGCCACGGCGCTGGTGTCCGAGCCGCCTCGCCCCAGCGAGGTGATGTTCCCATACTCGTCGACGCCCTGGTAGCCCGCGACGATGACGATCCGCCCCTCGTTCAGTTCCCGCCGGATAAACTCCGAATCGACGCTCTTGATCTGGGCATTGCTGTAGACGCCGTCGGTGAGCATGTGGATCTGGCTGCCGGTGAAGCTGATCGCCTTGTGGCCCATCGCGTCGAGGGCCATGGCCAGAAGCGACACGGTCTGCTGCTCACCGGTGCTCAGGAGCTGGTCCATTTCCCGCTTGGGGGGGTTGGGGTTCAGCTCTCTGGCATCGCGCAGGAGGTCTTCGATTTGATGCCCGCGGGCCGAAGCTACCACGCACACCTGGTAGCCGGCCTGCATCCGTTCAATGATTCGCTTGGCCGCCCGGCGGATCTGCTCCGCGTTCGACAGGGACGTGCCGCCGAATTTCTGGACTATGATTGCCATATGTTGTTGCCACCCTTAAAAGTCGTGAAGTGTACCGGCCGATGGGCCGGCCGTCAACCGCTTCAACTCTTGAGGAAGTACTCCATCAACTCGCATCCCTTCTCGATGCGCAGACCCGCTTTGGCGCCGTTGGCCTCGCTGAACGCCGCGTGCAGGATGCCGGTCACCCCTGTCCCAGCCATCGCGAACGGCACGGGCGACGCGGAATGGGCCCCGGTCAGGACCGGCGTCGGATGGTCCGGCAGCAGAAGGATGCGCCAGTTCTCGTGCCGCTGAAGGGCATCGAACACCGGCCCGACCACGTGTTTGTCCACCTGTTCGATGGCCTGTTTCTTCGCCTCGGGGTTCCTCTCGTGCCCGGCTTCGTCAGGGGCCTCGACATGGATGAAGACCAGGTCGTACTTGCCGAGCGCCTCGACGGCCGCCTGGCCTTTGCCCTGATAGTTGGTGTCCAGGAATCCCGTCGCGCCCGGCACGTCGATCAGGTCGAACCCGACCAGGCGGGCCAGCCCGCGGACGAGGTCCACGGCGGTGATGGCCGCGCCCTTGAGCCCGTAGCGCTTCCGGAAACTGTCGAGGCGAGCCTGCTTGCCCTGGCCCCACAGCCAGATGGAACTGACCTGGTTCTCACCGAGATCCTGGCGGACCTTGTTGACGTCGTGTCCGGCAAAGACCTGCTGCGACTGGTTCATCAACTGGATCAACAGGTCCGCCCCTTTGCCGCGAGGCAGGAGTTTCTCGACCGGCTTGCCGATATGGTCGTGCGGCGGATACGTCCGCACGTCGAATTCCATGCCCTTGACCACCAGCAGGTGCCGGTAGCTGACGCCGGTGTGCAGGGCGATCCGCTCGTCGCGGATGTGACGGGCCAGTTCCCGAATCAGAGTGCCGCCTTCTTCGGTGGAGATGTGCCCGGCACTGTGGTCGGCCATCATGCCATCGGCGATGGTGACCAGGTTGCACCGAAAGACCCAGTCCTCCAGGCCCAGGTGGATATTCTTGGCGGCTGCCTCGATCGGCGCACGACCGCTGTAATAGCGCAGGGGGTCATAACCCAGAAGGCTCATCTGGGCGACATCGCTGCCGGGATCGAGCCCGTCCGGCACAGTCCTGACCAGGCCCTGTCTGCCTTCGATGCTGATCCGGTCCATGTTCGGAGTCTGGGCCGCTTCGAGGGGCGTCTTTCCCCCGAACACCTCAAGCGGCTCGTCGGCCGCCCCGTCCGGAACGATGATCACGTACTTGGCCATACCTCGACATCAAATCCGAATATCGAAACCCGAAACTCGAAACGAATCCGAAGGTCCGAAGCCCAAGTGACCGAAACGCTGTCGCCGATCGGGAAAGTCGGCCTCCTTCCTCAGGTTTCGGATTTCGATATTCGGATTTCGTGCTTTCTTCAATTATGCGTCCTTGTCCTGCGGGATGTCCACGATCCGCACGCAGACAGGCTTGCCGCTGATGATATCGATCTTGCGCAATTCCGCCAAGGCCGCCGCCATGTTCTTTTCCTGCGTCCGGTGGGTCGTGATCACGACCGGTACGGTGTCGCCCGGTCCGGTCCCTTCGTGCTGGAGGGCGCCGGAGATGCTGATCTGGTGGTCGGCCAGGATTTTGCCGTAGCGAGCCACCACGCCGGGTTCGTCCTTGGCCATCACGCGGATGTAGAACCGTGTGACGATCTCCCCAATCGGCTCGATGAACTGCTTGATCTCCTCGCGGGGACGCAACCGCAGATGGTTGAAGGTCGTCTGCGAATTGCCCAGGGCCACGTCGATCACGTCGGCCATGACCGCACTGGCGGTGGGCATCATGCCGGCCCCTCGTCCGTAATACAGAGTCTCGCCGACCGCGCTGCCGAAGACGCTCAGGGCGTTGAACGAGCCGTCCACCCTCGCCAAAGCGGTCTCGGCGGAGATGAACGACGGATGGACCCGCAGCGAAAGACGCCCGTCGGCGCTGCGTTGGGCGATGGCCAGCAGCTTGAGACGGTAGCCCATCTCCCGGCCGTAGCGAAGATCCTCCTTGGCGATGCCGTCGATCCCCTCGACGAAAACGTCCTCCATGGCGATCTCCCAGCCGAAAGCAATCGACGCGAGGATGGCCAGCTTATGGGCGCTGTCCCCGCCGGAGATGTCGAGCGTCGGATCCGCCTCGGCGAATCCCCGCTTCTGGGCTTTGGCCAAGGCCTGCGAGAACTTCTCCTCCTTGGAACTCATGTTCGAGAGGATGTAATTGCAGGTGCCGTTGACGATTCCGTACATGGCGTTGATCCGATTGGCCGCCAGTCCGGTGCGGATCGCGCCGATGATCGGCACGCCGCCCACGCAACTGGCCTCGAACGCGATGCACCGCCCGCTCTCGCGGGCCACGCGATACAGTTCGTTGCCGTGAGTGGCCAGCAGCGCCTTGTTGGCCGTGACGACGTGCTTGCCGGCCCGGAGCATTTTGATCTGAATCTCCTTGGCGATCCCGGTCCCGCCGACGAGTTCGACGCCGATCCCGATGGACGGATCGTTCAGCAGGCGATTCAGATCGGTGGTGAGCACCCCCGGCGGCAATTGAACCGGGCGAGGCCGCGTCGTGTCGGTGTCAACGATGCACGCCAGCTCCGGACGCACGCCCATCTTGGCGGCGATGACATCGGCATCTTCGAGAATCAGCTTGGCGACGCCGGCGCCGACCGTGCCGAACCCAACCACTCCCACTCGTACGCGTTTGTCTTCCACAGTTCTCACCTGCTGCTTTCGTCGTCACTGTCGGGGCCCCCACAACCCGGAGCGTCCCATAACGGCATGTGGGGCCACGGATAGCCCTTTATTAAACCGGATACGCTGTCGGCGGTCAAGGAAAAAGCCTGCGAAACCGGACATCGCAGGGTGCGGAATTGGCACATCGCAGGATCCGGGAACCCGCCAGGATTGCCAGTGAGGGACTTGCCAACCGATGAGGGATCCGCTACTCTTGTGGGGCCGGGACGCCTTGGGACACAGCGGCCCTGGCACGGACGTGAGAGCTGAGCAATCAGGGCATTAGGGAGGTAAACATGAACCTGAGAACACTCGCATTGCTGTCGATGGTTTTGGCGGTCGCAGGCTGCGCGGCGGACAAGAAGTCCCCGTCGGCGAAAGCGAAGAAGCAAGCCGTGGAAGTGCAGGAAGGGGGGTTCAGCGACGATGTCGCCTTTCTGCAGGCGCACACCGATGTCGTGATCCTGAAGGATCGCTCCGGGGAGGGCCAGGTCGTCGTGCTGCCGAAGATGCAGGGACGAGTCATGACCAGTTCGGCCACGGGCCCCGAGGGCCTGAGCTTTGGCTGGATCAGCCGGGAGTTGATCGCCTCTGGCGAGTTCGTCAAGCACATGAACCCCTTCGGCGGCGAAGACCGTTTCTGGCTGGGACCCGAGGGCGGACAGTTCTCCATCTTCTTCGCCAAGGACGCCCCGTTCGATCTGGAACACTGGTTCACGCCGGCAGCGATCGACACAGAGCCCTGGACGTTGTTGGGCAAAACAGGGCATTCGGCGACCCTCGAGAAGAATATGCAGTTGACGAACTACTCCGGAACGGTGTTCGACCTGCGCGTCAGTCGCGAGATCCGGGTTCTCGATCGGAACGTCGCTCTGGGCCTGCTGGGCACCACCGCCAGTGCGCAAGTGCACATGGTGGCCTTCGAGTCGAACAACAAGGTGATCAACACCGGCACCACGCCTTGGACAAAGGATACGGGATTGCTGTCGATCTGGATACTCGGCATGTTCAACCCGTCGCCTGAAACGACCGTCGTGATCCCCTACAACGCGGGAGCCGAAAGCGAGTTGGGGCCTGTGGTCAACGACACGTATTTCGGAAAAGTGCCCGAGGATCGTCTGGTGGTCAAGGACAACGTGATGTTCTTCAGCGCCGATGGCCAGTACCGCAGCAAGATCGGCCTGACTCCGCAACGGGCCAAGAACATCGCGGGCAGCTACGACGCCCAGAACAAGGTCCTGACGATCGTCCAGTACAGCAAGCCCGACAACGCGGTGGACTACGTCAACTCGATGTGGCAGCTCCAGGACCAGCCGTTCCGGGGCGACGTGATCAACTCCTATAACGACGGCCCGCCCTCACCCGGCGCCAAGCCCATGGGGCCGTTCTATGAGTTGGAGACCTCCTCGCCCGCGGCCGCTCTGCCGCCGGGCGGGAGCATCACGCACATTCATCGGACATTCCATTTCCACGGGCCGGAAGCCGACCTCGACGTGATCGCCAAGGCCACGCTCGGAACGACGCTGACCGAGATCAAGTCCGCGTTGCCGTGACCCCGGCCAAGGTGGTCCGACCGCTTGTTCGCCCATCTCGCACCCGCCATCGTCTCTCGCTGGCGGGTGCGGTTCTTTTCGGCTCATCCGGTTTTTGCGCACTTGGAAACAGCGCAACCCCGGCCGCCGGGGACGCCATCCCCGGACCCCTGGGATTTCCCGCTTGGGACCAGAACATCAGAAGCAGAGCCGATCCGTGTTCCTGGAAGGCCGACGTCGCCTGTCCTCCATCCTCCCGCCTGGCGTCTGCTCTGGCGGATCTCTTGCCGCAAAATCCCGGTCGCGGATGGATTCCGCGTGCCGCGGCGGAGGATCGTGCTGTGCCGGCAAGCAACGCGAGCGTCGTCACGGTCCAGAGACATGGGCGACGTTGCATTTGAGGTACGTCACGTTCCCCGATGCCCTGTTTCTGACGCGAAGCGACAAATCCCAGGGGTTTGGGGGCAGGATCCCCAAAGGCCATGGAAGAAAAACCACCCGCTCTTCTTGCAGAACAGCGGTTCCGGGTGTATACTAAAGTACGTGGTGCGTAGCATGCTTCGTTGGGGGTAACACCCTGCGGGGTGTTGCGGTTACATTGAAGGCAGATCTTGCGGCAACCTTGAGCGTCATTCACGTTCCCGATGACGTCGTGCCGTCGCCGTGCGTGTTCGGTGCCGCGGGATCAGGAGGGTGATCCAATTCATCCACATGGAAAGGAGGTCACGACCACTCGTGCCGAGCCGCGTTTGCGCCCAGCGAATGCGTTCGGAGGGAAGAGAGTCTTCACTGCCAGCAAGACCCGTCGCAGGCCGCGAGGACTTCGCGTGTCGCGATGGCGGCAGTGGGCGTTCCGGCATGTGACGGAACGCGGGTGATGCAACGAAAGCAGTATCGGAAGGAATATCATGTTTCGCAAAGCAGCATTGTTCTCGTCGGCGGTTCTGATCCTCAGTTCGGTCGGCAGCGCGTGGGGCCAGGTGTATCCCAAGGGGTGGTGGACCGAGACGATCGGCGCCGCCACGGCGGGCAAGGCCGAGCCCAAGGCCGACACCTTTGAAGTCACCGGCAGCGGCGCCGACATCTGGGGCAGCGCCGACGCCTTTCACTTCATGTACAAGGAACTCTCCGGGGACGGTTCGATAACCGCCCGCGTCGTGAGCAAGGGCACCGGGACAAACACCTGGGCCAAGGGCGGCGTCATGATCCGCAGCGAACTGACGGCCGGCTCCCAGCACGCGATGATGGTCCTGACGGCCAACAGCGACGGTACGGCCGGCAACGGCGCCGCGTTCCAGTGGCGTCCCACCGCCGGCGGGGCCTCCTCCAGCGTCAGCGCCGCGGGCAACGCGGTGACCGCCCCGTACTGGGTCCGAGTCACGCGAGCGGGGAATCAGTTCTCCGCGTTCCTGTCGGCCGACGGCCAGACCTGGACCCAGACCGGCGACGCTCAGACCATCGAGATGGCCGACCCGGTGTACATCGGCCTGTGCGTCACGTCGCACGCGGCCGCGGAGATGCGGACCTTCACGTTCGATGGCGTGAGCCATGCGGGCAATGTCACCGACCACCCGCTGCGGCTCAAGGCCTACGGCCCGAATCCCGCCAGCGGCTCGGTCGCCGTCATCACGCCGCTGTTCATGTGGACCCCCGGCGAGACCGCCGTGCTCCACAACGTCTATTTCGGCACGACCCCGGAGTTGACCGAGGCCGACCTCACCGGCCCGCAGCAGAACTACGCGATGTACTACCACTTGGCCGGAATGGAGTCGGGGGTGCAATACTATTGGCGCGTGGACGAGATCGACGAAGCCGGCGAGATCATCACGGGCGACGTCTGGACCGCGATGGCCATGCCGTTGACGGCCTACAAGCCCAGCCCGGCGAACAAGGCCGAGGGCGTCTCCGCGAACACGTCGCTGAGCTGGTCTGTCGGCGAGACGGCCGTGGCTCACCACGTCTACTTCGGCACCTCCTTGGCCGCAGTCGATAGCGGGGCGGCCGAGGCGGACAAGGGCCAGGTCGCCAAGCCCGCCTTCACGCCGGGCATGCTCCGCGTCTCCACGACCTACTACTGGAGAGTCGACGAGATCACACCGGACGGTTCGGTCCAGAAGGGGGCCGTCTGGAGCTTCGATACCGAAGCCGGCGTCGCGAACAAGATCATCCGCCAGTACTGGTCCAACATCAGCGGAACCGCGATCACAGACCTGACCAACAACGCAAACTACCCGAACAACCCGACCGGCGTCGAGATGCTCGACTTGTTCGAGGGACCGACGGACTGGGCAGACACGTACGGCACCCGCATGTACGGCTGGCTCAAGCCCCCGGTCACCGGCCAGTACACGTTCTGGATCGCCGGCGACGACCTCCAGGAACTCTGGCTGAGCACGGACATCAGTCCAGCCAACGCGGTGAAGATCGCCACCGTCAATACCTGGACCAACTCCCGGGAATGGGAGAAGGAAGCCAACCAGAAGTCCGCTCCCATCTCGCTGGAGGCGGGCCGCAAGTACTACATCCAGGCCCTCGGCAAGGAAGGCACCGGCGGCGACAACATCGCGGTCGCCTGGCAGGGCGGCAGCATTGTCGATCGCCAAGTCATCACCGGCGCATACATGGACGCCTTCGGGCTCTCTCCGCTGACGGCATTCACACCCAATCCGACCGACAAGGCGGTCGATGTCCCGCAGGAACCGGTTCTGACCTGGGTGGCAGGCGAGAAGGCGGCGAGCCATGAGGTCTACTTCGGCGACGATGCGGCCGCCGTGGCTGCCGCCGACGCGGGCAGTCCTCTGTTCAAGGGCAGCCAGGCCGACACGACGTTCGCGCCGGGCGACCTGGAGTGGAACAAGACCTACTACTGGCGTGTCGACGAGGTCAATCCGGCCGAGTCCGACGGTCCCTGGGCCGGCAAGGTCTGGAGCTTCACGACCGCCGACTTCATGGTCGTCGACGACTTCGAGAGCTACACGGACGCCGAAGGCAGCCGAATCTACGAAGCCTGGGTCGACGGCCTGACCGACGGCTCCAGCGGCTCGATGGTCGGCTACATGGAGGCCGTCAACGGCACGTTCGCCGAGACCACCGTCGTCCACGGCGGCCGCCAGTCGATGCCGATGGACTACGACAACAGCGTCTCGCCGTTCTACAGCGAGGCCGCCCGCGAGTTCTCGCCGGCCCAGAACTGGACCGTCGAGGGCGTCGACACGCTGAGTCTCTGGGTGCAGGGATACCCGGCCATGGGCCAGATCGCGGTCGTCGAGACCGGCGGCAAGATGTCCGTCACCGGCGCCGGCGCCGATATCTGGGGCAACTCCGACCAGTTCACCTACGCCTACAAGTCGTTGGACGGCGACGGCACGATCACGGCCCGCGTGGTCAGCAAGGGGACCGGGACGAGCACCTGGGCCAAGGGCGGCGTCATGATCCGCGACAGCCTCGACGGCGGCTCGACCCATGCCATGATGGTCCTGACGGCCAACAGCGACGGAGCCGCGGGCAACGGCGCCAGCTTCCAATACCGGGCGACCACCGGCGGCACGTCGTCGAACGTCGACAGCGGCACGGTGATCGCGGCCCCGTACTGGGTCAAGATCGAGCGGATGGGCGAGACTCTCACCGGGTACGTCTCGGCCGACGGCAAGACCTGGACGCAGATGGGCACCACGGCCATCGCGATGGAGGCCCCGGTCTATATCGGCCTGTGCGTCACGTCGCACACCGCCGGCGAGAATCGAACCTTCGAGTTCGACAACATCTCGGCCACCGGCGGCGTCAGCGGCGTCTGGAAGGGCGCGGTCATCAGCGCCTCCCGGCATAACAGCGACCAGGGCCTGTACGTCACGGTCCGGGACAGCGCCGGCAAGCAGGCCACGGCGACCGACGCCGCCGCGGTGACCGCCGCGAACTGGACCCAGGTCAAGATCCCCCTGGCGAGCCTGGCCGGCGTGAACCTGGCCAAGGTGCAGACGCTCGTCGTGGGCGTCGGCAGCCGCAGCAACCCCGCCGCGGACGGCAAGGGCCGCATCTTCGTCGACGATATCCGCGTAATCAGGGCCTCGCAGCCGTAATCAACAGCGAGGCGAGGTGATTCACTCGTTGTGAACCCGGCCGGGGTCCGAGTCCTGCAGGATTCGGACCCCGGCTTTTTTTGTACGCACTTTTCCCCCATTGCCGGTTTTTCCGGGTTGACGATCCGCAGAGTTTCTCCAAAAATGTGACAACCCGTATGAATCGTCGCCATGGTGGGTACAGTCATATGTCCGATCAAACAAGAGGGTGCTGAGAGATGCCGCAGGATGCAAGCGTTTCGATGACCAGATGCACAGTCGTTTTGCTGTTGGCCGCCGCGTGGTGCGGAGTTGTTTCGGCCGCGCTATCGCAACGGATTCTCAAGGTTGCCGATCCTCAGAAGGTGTCCGACTATTCCATCAGCGTGATTGAGCCGCAGTCGGGTGCCACCGTCTACAGTCACGAGCCGCACAAGCCGCTGATGCCCGCATCGAATATGAAACTCGTGACCACGGCCGCCGCGCTCAAATACCTCGGCCCGAAGTTCGAGTACAAGACCCGGGTGGGCCTGAGCGACAATACGCTGGTGGTGATCGGCAGCGGCGATCCCATTCTAGGCGACAAGGACACCGACGCCAAGTACGGCCGACAGAGCGGCTGGGTTTTCGAGAAGATCGTGCAGGCGCTGCGGGATCAGGGCATCGGTGAGATCAACGATATCGTGATCGACACGACGGTCTTCGACGACGAGCGGGTTCACGCAAGCTGGGATCCGGCGCAGTTGAACAGGTGGTATGAGTGCGAAGTCTGCGGCCTGAACTACAACCTGAACTGCATCGAGTTGACCGCCATCAACGTGGGGGGAATCGTCACGCTGCAGGTGGAACCGCGGACCTCGTTCATCGACATCGCCAACCAGGTCGAGGCCATTGCCTCCGGCGAGGGCGGCGTCGGTTCCTACCGCACGACGCAGCCGAACAAGATCATCGCATTCGGCAAGTGCAGGAACAGGGAGGGCCCGTTCAAAGTCGCCATTGAGAAACCCGCCGGGTTCTTCGGTTTCCTCTTGGCCGAACACTTGGCCCGGTCCGGCATCGCCGCCAGAGGAAAGCTGGTCGAGAGAGCGTTCAGCGAGGCCGAGGGGTTCAAGCCGCTCGTGGAGTTCGCGACGCCGCTGGCCGACGTGGTGAACCGGGCCAATACGGACAGCCTCGGCTTGGCTGCTGAGGCCCTGATCAAAACCATCGACGCGTACGGTCGCCCGGACGGCCGCAACGGCGGCTGGGCCGGCGGGCGGGAGCGAATCGGCAAGTATCTGGAGAGCCTGGGAGTTCCGCCCGAGGAGTTCAACATCGACGACGGCAGCGGGTTGAGCCGCCAGAATCGACTCACCACCAACGCCATCTCGCGGCTGCTTCTCAATCAGTATCGCGGGGGCAACTGGGAACTGTTCCAGGTCTCGCTGGCGGTGGGGGGCGAAGAGGGCACGATCGACAAGTACTTCAACGAAGCGAAATATCGCGGCAAGATCCACGCGAAGACCGGGTACATCGTCGGTGCCAAGGCGCTGTCCGGCGTGTGTCTGACCGATCGCGGCCCCTACCTGTTTTCGATCCTCACGAACGGCCCCAAAGGCCTCAGTCGCGACGCGATCAACGGCATTGCCAAGGCGATCATCGACGAGTACCGGTCCGGCGCGGACAGGTGAGAAAACACCGTCGCGGCGCGGGGCGATCCGGGGAAGCGACGTCGTTCAAGGCCGCAGGCACAGGTGCAACGTGTCCTCACTGTGCCTGGGCCACTCCGGCGGGACAAGTTGCAGCAGAGGCTTTTCCAGATCGGCGAATCGGTCTCGCTCTGCGCCTGTGAGAACAGCGTCGAAGGGGCGGTCTTTCACCATCTCGGCGAGAGTGGCCGGCCCAACCGTGTGCGTGATGCGGCGTTCCTCGGGAGTCAGGCGGTCCGCGATGCGATAGACGATCGAGCCGCAGGCCAGTTCCGGATAAATGTCGCAGTCGCCTTCAAGCGCGTACAGAGGCCCCAGAGTCAGCGCAAGCCGCGGTTCTTCCACCTCCATGGCCAGTCTCTGCGAGAGCCTGTGCACACGGATCGGCTCCCACCGGTCGGGGACCGACACGAAGATCGCCCGGTACAAGGCGACCGGATAGACCACGATGCACAGCAGAGCCGCGCCCGACAGAATGACGGCCCCGACGCGCATGCCGCGTCCAGAGGCGTTGCCCCGGCTCAAAGCGAGTAGGGGATATGCCAGTGCGATCGCGATGAACGGCACAGGCATGGCCAGATACTGGGGCCACATTGTGGGCGGGATGTACGCGATCACAAGGAACACCAGAGGAAGGATAGCCAGGACGATCGCCCATCGCGTTTCCTGACGGTTCAGGTGCGAACGATAGCGAAACCCGACCCAGGCCGATCCGACGGCCAGAATGAGCAGGATCAGGTACCCCGGCGTACGAGCCGCATCGATCGTCAGGGCGGCCTTGTCGAACGTCATTCCGATCTCGTGCAGCCAGCGGCCGTAGAGCGAGGGAATCCGCACGAGGTTGAGCCGGAATGCTCCCGGGGACCGAACGATCACCCACAGCGGCCAGAGGGCCGTGATCAAGCCCCCTGCCAGGAAGGGCAGGGCGGCGCGGAGTCGATTCCGCAGAGGGCCTTCGGCGATCCAGACGACCGCCGCAAAGAGCGTTGCCTCGACGAGCGAAGTCGTCACTCGCATGCAAGTGGCCAGCGTAAGCAGGATCGCCGCCAATGCGATCCGCCGCCAGGGAGATCGGCCCTGAAAACCGGTGGTCAAAATCATCCACACGGCCAGCACGACGCAGAGGATCACCACATCGTGATTCCACGCATACCCCGCCGCATAGTCCACCAACGGATTGAAGACGTCCAGGACCGCCGCCGCCAAGCCCAGCAAGAGGCCCAGAGCCGGTTTGTCGCGAAAAACGGCCCGGTAGATCGCGACGATCAGAATCAAAATGAGGATGTCACTGACCGCTGAGACCAGCCGGCCGACAAGCAGATAGTGAGTCGTGCCCAGTCCTTTGTAGAGGGCCGCCAGCAACAGGGGGTGGCAGGGAAGTTGCGAGGGATAGGAGAAATCCTTGTAGATCGATTGGCCGCCCGCCAACAGGACGCCGGCCGTGCAGTACATCTGCTCGTCTCGCGAGACTTCCTTCATCATGCTGTTGGCCAGGATCGCCGCCGCCAGGGCGACAAGCACGAGTGCGGCCAGGGGACGCGCAGCCGCATCAAGAACGGCCGCCAGCGTCCTGGAGACGTCCGAGTCCTTGCGATCCGCGCGAACGACACCCCGACGTTTACCACTCGGCGAGTTCACCCATGAGCTCCTCAACGAGGTCCTTCATCGTCACAATCCCGACCGGCACGTCTTTCGAGCCGCGTCGGCGGGTCACGAGAATCATCTTGGCCTGCTCTCGGCGGAGCACCTCGATCGCGTCCGTAACGAGGGTTTCGCAGTCCAGGCTCCGCAGCGGCTGCAAGACTCCTTCGACATCGTGGAAACCGTCCCCACAGGCCAGGGCGGTATAGACGTTGACGAAACCCACGATGTTCGTCGGCACGTCCCGCCACACGGGCAGACGCGTGAACGGGTGTTTTCTCAACTCATCGAGAAGAGTGGCCCGGTCCGCTTGCACCGGAATCGATTGGACCCGCGCCATCGGGATCATCACGGCGCTGAGCCGCAGGGTCGGGATGTTCACAACACGATCGAGCATCTCCGTCTGGAGGTGGCTGAGCAACCCCTCTTCCTGGGTATCCCTCAGGATCGTTCGCACGTGATGGATCTGGCTGGACACCATGACCCGTTTGGCCGGAACCGGGGCGCCCACGAGGCGTGCGAAGAACCGCGAGATCAGCCTCAACACCGGCACGATCCCCGACCACGTCAGGACCTTGTGAACGACGTAGAGAAAAGGCCCCAGGTACGGCGTCAGGGCATCGGCGCGATACAGGAAGATGTTCTTGGGCAGCGACTCCCCGAAGACGAACAGCAGTGGGGCGGTCAACGACGTCGCCAGCAATTCGGCCGTTCGATCCGGCGCGATTTTCAAGAACAAAATCGTGACGCTGCTGGCGGCCAGGTAGTTCGCCATGTTGTTGGCGACCAACAGGGTCAGCAGCAGGGCGGAACTGTCCCGCAGAGCCCGGCCCAGCAGAACATATTTCAGATCGCCTTTTTCCTCTCCCAAGCGCAGTCGCAATCGGCTGAGGCGATACACCCCCGTCTCCAGGCCGGAGAACGCGCCGGAGAGAAGGATGGTGATCAGCGTCAGTGCCAGGGCGAAGATCATCGTGCTATCCGTCCGACCGAATCGGTTCGAAGGTCAGAATCACCGTCTGGATCCGGTGCCGGTTCACGCGGTCGACGGTGAACGTCAGGTTTCCCATATGGGCGACGTCGCCTTTGCGGGGGATCTTCCCCAGCAGGGTGGTCACGAGTCCGCCGATGCTGGAAAGCCGGGTCTCTTCGAGGTCCACGCCCAAGACGTCCGCCCAGTCGTGGATGGCCAGGTCGCCCGCAAGACGGTACTGGAAGGGGCCCAACTGCTTGATCGGCTCGAAGCCCGAAGCCTGCTCCATGCGGCCGAACAACTCCTCGGCAATGTCCTCCGGACGCACGGAGCCGGCGATCCCGCCGAACTCGTCCACGACGACGGCCATATCCGTCCCGCTCTTGCGAAAGAACTCCAGCAGGGACTCCACGGTCTTTTGCTCCGGAACGAACTGGACCGGCTGCACGAGCTTGTCCAGGGACGCATCGGGTCGCAGCAACAATTGCCGCAGATGCACCATCCCGACGACGTTGTCCATATTCCGGACGTAGACCGGCATCTTTGTCAGCCGCAGCTTCTGCATGCGGTCGCGAACGGCCGCCGCGGACTCCGCGACATTGCACACGGCCATATCCACGCGAGGCTGCATCACGTGGCGGACTTTGAGCAGGCCCAGTTCGACCACTTCGCCCATGAGCTTGGTTTCGTTGGCGCTGATCAGGCCCCGTTGGCGGCTCAGGTTGACCAGCGAGCGAAACTCGGCCAGGGTGATCGTCTCGGGCGTCCGCGCCCCGCCGAACAGCAGCCGCTGAAGCGGCTCCAACAGAACGACGCGAAACACCGCGGCGATCGGGCCGAGCACCTGCGTAACGAGAAACACCGGCACCGTGACCATGATTGCCAGGGGGCGGGAGTCCGCGTAGGTCACGGACTTGGGCACGATCTCGCCGAACAATACGAGCAAGGCGAATGCGGCGACCGCCACGCCCGTGGCCGCCCCCAAACCCCAGGTCTTTCCAAACCGAAGGACTAGGACGCTTGAGGTGGCATAGTACAGCACGTTCACGGTGATGTTGCCCAACAGCAGACAGTTGAGAAGATGGCCGGGCTTGTGGAGTAGGCGGGCGGTGAGCTTTTGGACCCGGTGCGTTGAACTCCCAAGTTGCTTGATCTGCCGGCGGGTGAGGTTGAACAGGGCGGTCTCGGCGCCGGAAAAGAACGCCGAGCAGCACAGCAGCGAGATCATCACCAGGACGTGGCCGAGGTTTTGGTAGAGTTGGGCGATCATAGCCGGTCGTGCGACGGCTTTCGAGGCAGACGGATCGTGAAGGAGCTTCCCTTGCCGGGTTGCGATGCGACGTCGATCTGGCCCTGATGGGCGTCCACGATCCGGCGGCAGAACGCCAGGCCTACGCCGGAACCCGAATTGGACCCGGCGGGGCGGTCCTTCTGCGTCTTTGTCGTGAAGAAGGGCCTGAAGATGTCCGGCAGGTGCTCCGGGGGAATCCCCCGGCCGGTATCGCTGACGGTGATGCTGACCTGGTCGCCGTCCTCGCCGGCCACGATCTTAAGGATCCCGCCTCCCGGCAACATCGCGTCGCGGGCATTGAGGACCAGGTTCATCAGCACCTGTTCCATCTGAATCGGCACGCAATCCACCTGGAGATCCTCCGGGATGCTCGTCTGAACGACGATGCTGTCCTTGGCGAAATCCCGGCACAGGCAGGTGAACACCTCATCGACCATCGCCCGGACGCGGGCGGACTCCTGCTGGCGGTCCTGGCCGTTGGCCATCGCGAGCATGCTCTGCATGATGCGCGAGGCCCGCTTGCAGTTGCGGACCGTCTTATCGAGGACCTTCTTCGCCAGCGCCGCGTCGTCAGGGTTCTGCACCGCCAGCGCGGCGTACGTCGTCAGCGGCGTCAGCAGGTTGTTGATCTCGTGGGCGATCATGCAGGTGGCCGAGCCCAGCGTGGCCAGGGCCTGAAGCTGGGTGTTCTGCGACTTCAGCGCACGGTTTTCTTGTTCCTGTTCCGCGAGGCGTTGATGCAATGACAGGCGTTTTTCGATGATGCTTGTCAACGGCCCACTCCTTGTATACAATCGACTATCGGTATCCGTACGAGGACATTATCTATCCCAGGCGGCCGCCACACAAGGGTTTACCCCGCGGCCGGCCGGATTTTTTGGACGGGCTTTTGGCATGGCTCAGGACAACAAGAACCAGGAGAAACTGCCCACGGTGCTCGTGGTCGATGACAATCAGCAGAATCTCGAGCTGATCCAGGCCTATCTCGAAGACGTCGAATGCCATACCAAGGCTGCCCACGACGGGATCGAGGCTCTGGACATCGTCGCCCGCAGCAAGCCCGACCTGATCCTGTTGGACGTTATGATGCCCAAGATGAGCGGGTTCGAGGTCTGCCGCAGGCTCAAGAGCAACCCTCAGACCAGCGACGTCCCGGTCATCATGGTCACCGCCTTGAACGAGTTCGGCGATATCGAGCGGGGCATCGACTCCGGCACCGACGATTTCGTCAGCAAGCCGATCAACCGCCTCGAGTTGCTCACCCGCATCCGCACCATGCTCAAGCTCAAGCACCTCACCGACCGCCTCCAGCGGACGGTCGCCTATCTCAGCGAGGTCGAAAAGCACGCCCAGAGCGAGGACGCCGACTCGGCTGCCGGCGTCTGAGGTTATCGTCCCGTCACCCGCGAGAAGCCGGCAGGGGAGTCGCCCCCGGAAGTCCTCCGTCTGCGATACGTCCGATAAGACTGCCATCAGGCTCCGAATAGCCCCTACAGCACGCACAACCGCCACGCTGTCCGACCCCTGCGTTTCCCCGGCCGGGAATGCGTTTGGAAGCACGTTAATGCCCCCCGCGAATTGGACGATACCTCAAGCAGATCCTTGTTTCCGGCATCACACGCAAGATATTAGGAGTGAGGGATGGGCGGTTTGTTGGAAATCCTCGGCAGGGCGATCACTGTCAACACCCCGGAGCTGATCTGGCACTGGCTCAACGAGCGAAGACAGGCTCAAGCGGGCGCCGACGGATCGGAGAATCCCCACTTGGACCATATCCTGGACCTGATGGGCTATGGCAAGTTTGGGGAGGCCAAAGACCAGGTTCGCACGTATCTGCTCGCCAATCCGTCCTGCTGTTCCGGGCGCTTGGCCGCCGCGGCGTTGCTCCTGCAGGAGAACAACCTCAAGGAGGCGATCCAGGAGCTCAACTCGATCTACGTCCGCCAGCCGAGCAACACGCTGGCCCTGTACGTCCTGGGACACTGCTTCGAACGGCTCGGCCATCAGGCCCAGGCGGTCGAATTCTACCAGGACTGCATCAAATTCAATGGGCAACTCCAATTGCCCGCGCAACGACTCGCCGCGATCTACTTCAAGGACGGCCGTCTGCCCGACGCAATCGCTCAGTACGAACCGCTCAGAGAGTTCTTCCCCGACGACGTATCCACACTCGTGACTCTGGGGCATCTCTACATCGCCACCGGCCAGTACGAGCGGGCCGTCGAGGCCTTCAACACCGCGATCCTGATCCATCCCGACAACTTCGTCGGCCGCGACGACGAGCTGGAGCAGTGCATCTGCGACGGGCAGCTCCAGGAAGCTCTCGATCGCGTCGAAGTCCTCCTGACCGAAGAGCCCGACCGGGCCGACCTCGTCGCCAAGCAGGCTGATATCATCGGAATGATGGGCGGCACCAGCGATGCCATCGCGCTGTACCAGCAGGCGCTGCGGATCTGTCCCGATTTCCTCGAAGTCACTATCAAGCTGGGTACCAGCTACCTCCGGATGCATGCCGACCAACTCGCGGCCCAGCAGTTCAACAAAGCCATTGAGATCAACGATGAGATCGTCGACGCCTACACCGGCTTGGCGGCCGCCCAGAAGCTCGCCGGACATCCGGCGGAGGCCCTGAACACCCTATCGCTGGCTTCGGCCATTCAACCCAACAGTTCGTTTCTCTTCGCCGAAACCGCCAAACTGATCCTCAAGGCCGCTCTTGAGGCCCATCTTCTCCCGACCCTCACGGATGGCCGGCCCCTCGAAGAGGCCGTCCTGGCCGCCCACGAACGGCAGTCAGCCCGTTTCCCGAACAATCCGGACCTGCACTATAGACTGGGTATCCTGCACATGAACGCATCCCGGTACGGCCAGGCCGTCGAGTGCTTTCGAAACGCCTTGCGGATCAATCCGACGTTCGCCCGCGCGACGACGAAGCTGGCCGTCTCGCTCTTCGAATCCGGGGCGGCGCAGGAGGCGATGGATCTTATCTTGCCGCCCAAACAGTACGACCCGACGACGCTCGACCTCTACTATAAGACCGCGCTACTCTATGCGAACCGCCTGAAGTTCGCGTCCTCCGTCATCAATCTCCAGCGTGACATCGATGAGGATCAGACTCCCAGTATCGAGCCAGCGACAAACATATCCATCGTCCTGCAGAACCTCGGCCTGTCCGACACGATCGGCCTGATGTGGGAGAACCTCTGCCAGACCGCCGCCAACGCCGCGGCAACCGGCGTCCAAGATCGCTAGCAGAACAGGTCGGCAACGGCCCACCCCGGTGACCCGCCGTGCAGACCGGAGTGAAACATAACATATCTTATAGGACGGTAGACACCTAACAAGTCTGAGGCCTGTCTTGGCCTCTTTTTGCTCGGTTCGACACATAAGACAACTTCGGAGACCGCCTACGACACCTTCGTCACGTAGGCTTCTGAGACCACTTCGTGGCCTCTGCGACCAGCGACAACTGAGTCTTCCGATGATACTTCCGCTGCACCTGTGGGGGTACTCATGGTCGATGGCCAAAGGGATTTTCCGGGGGCCGGCAGGTTGGTTATGCTGGCGGAATCCTGTCGGAAATGGGTGATGTAGGATTCGAACCTACGACCGGCTGATTAAGAGTCAGCAGCTCTACCAGCTGAGCTAATCACCCAGAAAGCACCGTCGGCTGAAGCCTTCGGCTCCGATGGCCGGTTGCCCTAGCCATTGAACCGGTGAGTGTACCGTGTTTGCGGCGAGAATGCAAGGGGTATTTTTGTGACTTTGATAAGACTTTTTGCGGATTCTCACAGGATAGACTTATCGGACGAACGCCACGAAATGAGGTTTTTCGCGGCTCATTCGATGAGCACCCCCTGTTTGGTCGACGGGCGCGGTTTCTTATATTTTAGGTGGCTGTCGGCGAGGGTAACCGCTGCCAGGCCGTTGCATTCTATGGTCGCTCGATTATCGGGGCAACGCAGATTGATTGGGGGCATGAC
>JAAYVJ010000342.1 GCA_012517265.1 Planctomycetota bacterium
GAAGATACGCCGCCTCGCGAACGCCGAGCTTGAACCGGCTGCGGAACTGCGATCGCTTCAGCGCTTCGAACAGCTCGTCGAGGTCTCGCATCACCGGATCGCCTCGAAGAAGCCCTGTTTCCTGAGGTACTGGTACAGATAGGACACGCCGACCAGCGCCAGACCCGTGACGAGGAAGCCCGCGATGCGGTACACCGTCGAGATCGTCCGCGTGTCCACGAGGAACACCTTGGCCAGCAGGAGCAGGAAAATCCCTAACGCGACGTACCGCAACGGCCGGACCCGTCGCCAGAAACCGACGATCATCAGCGCCGTTCCATACGCGGCCCAGAGAATCGAGATGTACATATGCGCCCGCAGGCGCCATGCGCTGCCTTCCCGGCGTTCAAAGGGAAACCAGATCTCCTCCGTCATGAGAATCCACAGCGTCAGAACCGCGGTCAGAGCCATGAGCATCGGCAGCGATGGAGAGCGGGTTGCGTTCACCCCTTCCTCGGTCTCTCGCCGGCCGCGACGCAGCAACCATGCTCCGAAGAACAGGGCCGCGATGAACGCAGCGACCCTCATGAAAGCCCAGTTGTTGAACAGGATCCACCTGCCGTAGAACGAAGGGTAAGTGTACGCCAGAAACACCGAGGCAGCGACGGCCAGGCCTGCCGCCGCCACAGGGCACCCCTGCCCGGCCGGACGCAGCGGTCTGACCACCAACAGCAGGATGAAGATCGCCGACACCAGGGGCATCTGCTCGTAGAAAGCCGGACCGCCCGCCGCACCCGCATTGAGCTGGTCATGATGCCACAACTCCATGCCGACAGCGCCCAGCAGCAACAGGAGCCCGCCCACGTAGAGCGTCTGGGTCGCCGTTTGCCGAACGGGTGCAGCCAGACGCCTGTCCACGCGATACAGGGCGTGGCCGGCCAGCAGGGCCGCCGCGACGAACGCCCACGCGCCGAAAGCGGGGTTCAACAGCGGGCGGAATTGGCTCGTGTGCAGGGGCAGCTCGGTTCCGAGCTTTCCGATCGCCAGCGCCATGGCCGCGCCGGCGGCAACCTGAATGAGCGTGCTTCGGCGTCGTACTCCGACGGCCGCCAACGCGACCGCTTCGACCGCCCATAGGATGGCGATGGTGTGAGCCTTGAAATGAAGCGGCACCGCCAGCGACAAGAACCCCAGGCCGGCCAGAAGCATCGCGTTGCGAAGATCGCCGTCGGCTGGGCACCGCAGGGTCGCCAGGCCCAGCAAGCCCAGGTGCGCCCCGCCCATCGCCAGGCTGCACAAGGCCAGCGCGTCCCGCTGCGAATCCGCGAGCATGGCCCAGAGGTAATAGAACACGACCGCGGCGTTGGCCAGCACGAGCAGCGTGTCCTGAACCTGCGAGCGAACCTGTCGGAGCAACGTATGCAGCACAGGCAGGATGAGAAAGACGACGAAGAACACCGCCAGCCAGAAACTCGCGGCGCCAAGCTGGGGCGGCGGCCATCGCAGGTCCATCAAAGGACGATAGAACTTCTCGAACCACGCCGTGTACAGCAGATATGTGCCCAGAAAGGCCAGGATGTTGACCGGGCTCCACTTGCGCCGGTAGGAGCAGAGCATCGCGCCGATGCTTAGGATCAGGACATAGGCAAACAGCGGATGCGGCAGGTTTCGGCCGGTCGAGAGCACAATGGGCGTCAGGTAGCCGCCGGCCAGGGATAGCAGCGCGATCGCCGCCTCGTCCAGGACCACGGCGTAGAGCATCGCCGCGACCGTGACGCCGATCGCCAAAACGTACGACGGAACCGGGCCGATCAGGCCGTACCAGCGATGGGCCGCGAACACCGTCGCGTAGAGGATCGCAAAACCCAGGGCCGTGACGCCCTTGGCGACGAAGTCGAATCCTCGCCGGCGGGTCACCTCGCCGATGACCAGCGCCGCCAGTCCACCAAGGCCGGCCATCGCCACTCGACCCCAGGGCCCGATCCACTGGTTCTCCACCGCGTGCTTGAGGAAGAACCCGACTGCGAAGATCACCGTGACGACGCCCGCGACGAGGACCCACCGCGTCCCGATTCGCTGCTCCAGAGTGCCTGTTTCGGCAGGGCTGCAAGTTGTCGGCTCGGCGCTGGTAGTGACGCCGTCAGGCGTTATCTTCTCCGTTCGTTCGCAAGGAAGATATGCCCTTACGGGCACACTGCGAACCGAACTCCCCGCGGCGGCATCCGGCGCGGGTGGCACGCTGGGGACCGCAGGAGGCTCGGCAAGGCGAGTCGCCAAGCGTGCGTTTGTCTCGGTCAACTCCCGGCGGATCCGCTCGATCCGTCGAATCGCGACGATCGCGACAATCAGGGCGACAGGTCCACTGAGGACCGCCGCCACGGCCAGAAGAACGAATAGCAGAGCGATGCCCTCCATAGGCTCAGCGGTCCGTCCCTCGTCCTACGCCGGGACGCCGACGACGGACATGTAGACGATGCTCTCCTCGACGCCGTCCACGCCGAGAAGGTACTTCGTCTGCTGCTGGAACTGTCCTGCGACTTCGCTCATCGGACTCCCTTTCCCAAATGCCTCTTGAAGAACTCGGCGACCAGCGGGTCCACCTGCGGGTCTTTGAATCCGCCGTGGCCGCCGCCCTGGACGGTGTGGAACGTGACGGTCACGCTCGCCCGGATCAGAGCGTCGCAGAGCAGCTCGCTCTGGTTGTGCGGAACGAGCGGGTCCTTGTCGCCGTGCACGATCAGGAACGGCGGATCGTCCTTTGTCACGTATGCGATCGGATTGGCCCGCTGGGCCTTGTCCTTGTTCTCC
>JAAYVJ010000343.1 GCA_012517265.1 Planctomycetota bacterium
CCGCGTGGATTTTTCTCACAAAAGTCTTGCGTTCCTCCGGACGATAGCTATACTCGTACTGACCATGAGAATTCAGAGCACAAGTTGCATTCATCCCCTCAACGGCCTCCTCGGTCGGCTGGCTCTGATCCTGCGCCCCTGAGGCGCAAAGAATGAAAACACCACAACTCGTTCTAATTCCTTCACTTACGTAAAATCGTAGCATTTTGGCCGCACTTTCGGCATAATGGCCCGCTACGACTCGAGTTCACAGTTGGCAGTTCTCGGTTCACGGTCTGCCGACAACTGGGAACCGTCAAACTGGCAACTTTCCCTTTGGAGAGCCGACAATGTCTGGTGACAAGGTACTGATCTTCGATACAACGCTCCGCGACGGCGAGCAATCGCCCGGAGCCGCCATGTCGATCCCGCAGAAACTCGAGATCGCCCGGCAACTGGCCGTGCTCGGGGTCGACATCATCGAGGCGGGTTTCCCGATCTCTTCGCCCGCCCAGTTCGAGGCGACCAAGCTGGTCGCCGAGCAGGTGAAAGGCCCGACGATCGCGGCCCTGGCCCGCGCCAACGCGAACGATATCGAGGCGGCGGGCAAGGCCCTGGCTGCGGCCAAGAAGAAGCGAATCCACACGTTCATCGCGACGTCGCCGATCCATATGAAGCACAAGCTCAAGAAAGAGCCCGCCCAGGTGCTCAAGATGGCGGTCGAGGCGATCCAGTGCTGCAAAAACTTCACCGACGACATCGAGTTCTCGCCGGAGGACGCCTGCCGCAGCGAGATCCCGTTCCTCATCGAGGTCCTCAACGCGGTGATCGAGGCCGGCGCCACGACGCTGAACATCCCGGACACGGTCGGCTACGTGCTGCCGTACGAGTACGGGCAGCTTATCGCCAAGCTCAAGAGCGACGTCAAGGGCATCGACAAGTGCGTCATCAGCACCCACTGCCACAACGACCTGGGCATGGCGGTCGCCAACTCCCTGGCCGGCGTGCGGAACGGCGCCCGGCAGGTCGAGTGCACCGTCAACGGCCTGGGCGAGCGGGCGGGCAACGCCGCGATGGAAGAGGTGGTCATGGCGATCCGGACCCGCCAGGACTTCTTCGGCGACGGGGGCCTCTCGACGAACATCAACACCAAGGAGATCTACCGGACGAGCCAACTCGTCTCGCAGCTCACGGGCTTCGTGATCCAGCCCAACAAGGCGATCGTCGGCGCCAACGCCTTCGCGCACGAGTCGGGCATCCACGTGGACGGCATCCTCAAGGAGCGTTCGACGTACGAGATCATGACGCCCGAGACGATCGGCCTGGGCGGCTCGCGCATGGTGCTCGGGCGACACACAGGCCGGGCGGGCTTCGCCGACCGCTGCAAGCAGCTCGGCTACAAGCTCACGAAAGACGAGCTCGAGCAGGCGTACCAGCGGTTCATCGAGATCGCGGACAAGAAGAAGGAAGTCTTCGACGAGGACGTCGCCGCGATCGTCAACGCCGAGATGCGGGTGGTCGAGCAGACGTACACGCTCGATTACCTTCACGTCGCCTCGGGAACCGGGACGCTCCCGACCGCCAGCGTCAAGATCGGCGTCAAGGGCGAAACGAAGATCGCGGTGGCCTTCGGCGACGGGCCGGTCGACGCGGCGTACGAGGCGATCCGCCAGGCGATGGACCTGCGGCCCAAGCTGGCGGAGTACTCGATCCGCGCGATCACCGCGGGCACCGAGGCCCTTGGCGAGGCGACCGTCCGCATCAGCGAGAACGGCCGGACCTTCATCGGTCGCGGCGTCTCGACGGACATCATCGAGGCCAGCGCCAAGGC
>JAAYVJ010000344.1 GCA_012517265.1 Planctomycetota bacterium
CACCCCACCAGTTCCGGCTCGATCCAGAAGTGGACTCCCGACTATCCCGGCGCGATGCGGGACTGCATCACAAGCGAACTGCCCGACGCGAAGGCGGTCTTCGTGCAGGGCTGCGGCGGGGACGCCAAGGTCGCCTGCAAGGACCCCAAGAGCGGCCAGCTCGTTTTCGCGGCCGATCCGAACCAGTCGCGGGAGGCAGGTGAAAAGCTGGCCCGCGCGGCGCTGGCACACCTGGAGTCGGGCGCAATGGCCCCGGTCGCCGCATCGTTCGCCTCGTCCCTCGCAACGGGCCAACTGAGCTACGGCCAGCCCTGGTCGCGTCAAGAGACGGAGCGAGAAGCCTACACCGGGTCCCGCAAGAGCTACTACACCTGGGTCGCGCGCCAATCCCTGGCCTTGCCCGACGCGAGCACGAGCTTCCGCTACGACGTCCAGGTCTGGCGACTCGGCGGTTCGCTGACGATCTTCGCGATGGAAGGCGAGGTCTGCAGTCCTTGGGGCCCGACGCTCCGCGCGATGGCCGGCACGGATCGGGCGATGGTGCTCGGCTACGTCAACAATGTCACGGCGTACATCCCCGACGGGCGGATCGTCCGCGAAGGCGGCTACGAGGGAGGCGAGGCCCAGAAGTTCTTCCTGCCCGGCCCGTTCACCGAGAACATCGACGCCGAGATCAAGCAGATCGTCGCCGCCGCCCTGAACGCCTTGGAGTGACCGTTCCCCATCGACGGTCCCCACGTATGTCGAGAGCCCCGAAGGACGGATCACGAGTCAGGGGCACGGGTGACCGCGAGGGTCGGCCCTTGTTTTAAGCTTTTGCGCGTTCCATGTGTGCGGCGCCCCCACGAGGTCGCACACGACGATTGAGGCCAACCGCCTCGCACCGTCTTCTCTTCTTGTCTTCCCATCTTGCCTTCGCCTCTCTTTCCGCGGTCTCGGCGGCTTCTGCGGTTGAACCTTCCTGGGGCAAGAAGACAACGGCTCACGACGTCACTACAAACGGGGTGGGGATGGGCCCTCAATCCTTCGAGTGCTCGCGCCGCTCGGTCTTGGGGCGGGCCAGAATGCGGATGGGGACTTCGGGGATCGGCAACAATTCCCGCAGGCGGCCGGCGATGAACCGGCGGTAGTTGTCGTCGAAGAGGCCCGGGTCATTGACGAACATCATGAACGTCACCGGGTTGGTCGCGACCTGCGTGACGTAGTAGATGCGGGGTAGCTTGGCGGACGAGCGGCGGACGCCGGACCGCTCGCTGCGGATGATCTCGAACGCCTTGTTCAGACGGCCGGTGCCGATCTCGGTCGTCGCCTGCTTGAAGAGCTCGGCGGAGAGGTCCAGCGTGCTCTGGACGTTCTTGCCGACCGTGGCGGTGGTGAAGGAGATCGGGGCGTACTTGAGCGACGGGAGCATCTTGGTCAGATACTCCTCGTAGTCGCCCGTGGCGGCGACATCCTTGGCCAGGTCCCACTTGTTGACCACGATGATGCAGGTCTTGTATTCGTCGGCGATCAGCCGGGCCAGGACCTTGTCCGGCTGCGAGACCGGCTCGGTCGCGTCGATCAGGAACCACACGACGTCGGCCCGCTTGACCGACTTGGTCGCGCGGACGTTGCTGTAGAACTCGATGTCGTTGGCCATCTTGCCCTTCTTGCGAACGCCGGCGGTGTCGATCACGACGAGGGTCTTGCCGTCCTTCTCGATCCGCACGTCG
>JAAYVJ010000041.1 GCA_012517265.1 Planctomycetota bacterium
CGGCCGCCTGTTCGAGATCCAGGTGCTGCCCACAGCCTTCCCCGCCTGGGCCGCGATGGGCATGCCGGTGGGCGCGTTCCTGACGTTCGGGTTCGTGCTCGGATTCATCAACCTCATGAAACGCAAACGGGCGTAGGAGGCCGGCGATGGAATTGCTCTACACGCTCCTGTTGGGATTCGTCTCGGTCGTGCTGATCAACAACCTGGTCTTCACGAAGTTCCTGGGCATCTGCCCTTATATCGGCGTCTCCGGCCGGATCGACATGGCGTTCGGCATGGGTCTGGCCGTCACGTTCGTGATGACCCTCAGCGGCACGCTGACCTGGATGATCGACCACTGGCTCCTGATGCCGCTCGGACTCGAAGTGGCCCGGTACGTGGCGTTCATCATGGTGATCGCGGCCGCCGTGCAGTTGGTCGAGATGTACCTCAAGAAGTTCATCCCCTCCCTGTACGAGAGCTTCGGGATCTTCCTGCCTCTAATCACGACCAACTGCGCCGTGCTGGGTCTGTGCCTGTTCCTCGTCGTCTGGGGCACCGGCAGCCTGATCGAGGCGGTCGTCCTGAGCTTCGGCGGCGGCATCGGGTTCACCATCGCCATCTGCATCATGGCCGGCATTCGCGAAAACATGCGGATGGTCGACGTGCCGGAGTCCCTCGCGGGGGCCCCGATCACGTTGATCACGGCGGGACTTCTGGCTCTGGCCTTCATGGGTTTTGCGGGAATGATATGATGATCTTCGCACCTGTTGTCGGTATGGCAAATGGCATCGTGTTAGCCGGCCTGATCATGTTGGGCCTGAGCCTGACCTTCGCGATCATTCTGCTGGTCGCCAGCGAGAAGTTCAAGGTCCCTGTGGACCCGAGAGTCACGCAGGTCTATGACATTCTGCCGCACCTGGACTGCGGCGCGTGCGGCTACCCCGGCTGCAGCGGGTACGCCAAGGCGGTGATCGCCGATCCGCAACTGCTGGGCAAGTGCGCGCCCGGCGGGGCCGACGCGGCCAACAAGATCGCCGCGGTTCTCAATCTCCAGATCAGCAGCTCCGGGCCCGCGCAACGGCCCATCGTCCACTGCCGGGCCCACACCGCCGACAGGACCTTCTTCGGCGTCTACCAGGGCATCCCGAGCTGCACCTCGGCCAACGCACTGGCCAACGTCCAGGCCTGCAAGTTCGGCTGCCTGGGCATGGGCGACTGCACCCGGGCCTGCAAATTCGACGCGCTGCACGTCGTCGACGGCCTGGCCACCGTGGACTACGCCAAGTGCACCGGCTGCGGCGCCTGCTCGAAGGCCTGCCCTCGCGGCCTGATCCAAATGGTCCCTTTCTCCCACGAGAACATGATGGTCGTCGCATGCAGCAGCAAGGAGAACGGCAAGAACACGCGAGCCTTCTGCCAGGTCGGCTGCATCGGTTGCGGCCTGTGCGCCAAGCAGAGCGACGCCTTCGCGGTCCAGGACAACCTGGCCCGCATGGACTACGCGAAGTTCGAGCCCAACGGCCAGAACGAGACGGCGTACAACAAGTGCCCCACCGGCGTGATCGTCTATCGCGGCAAGTCCGCCCCCGCCCCTCGCGAGCCCAAGGCCAAACAACCCGCGCCGACAAGCTGACCGGGCATGGACACTCTGAAGAACCTCTATCGCATCGGGCACGGCCCTTCGAGCAGCCACACCATGGCGCCGCGACGGGCGGCCGAATTGTTTCTCGCCGAATACCCCGGCGCGGACTCGATCCGCGTGACCCTCTATGGCAGCCTGGCCGCCACCGGCCGGGGCCACCTGACCGACGAGACGCTCAGAGAGACTCTCGCCCCGCGACCTGTGCAATTCATATGGAAGCCCGGCCAGGAGTTGCCCGAACACTCCATGGGCATGGTCTTCGAGGCGATGGACGCCTCCGGCTCGGTGACCGGGACGCGGACCTTCTTCAGCGTGGGCGGCGGCGCCCTGCTGGGCGACGCGAGCGAGGGGGCCAGTTATCCGTTTTCGACAGTCGAACAGATCCTTGAACACTGTGGTCGCTCGGGCCGGTCGTTCTGGGAATACGTCGAGACCAGCGAAGGCACGAGCATCTGGCCCTTCCTGGAGACCGTGTGGGCCGCCATGTGCAAATCCCTCGAGACCGGTCTGCGAACTCCCGGCATCCTCCCCGGCCCGCTGGGCCTGTCCCGCAAAGCCGGCTCGTTCCTGAGCAAGGCGCGTCTGCTCGATGCGGAACACCGCTCCGAGGCCCTACTGGCTGCATATGCATATGCCGTAGCCGAGCAGAACGCGGCCGGCGGGCAGGTCGTGACGGCGCCGACGTGCGGCTCCTGCGGCGTGTTGCCCGCGATTCTCTACCGCCTCCGCGAGGCGCTCCACGTGGATCAGGCCGACATCCTGCGGGCCCTGGCCACCGCAGGCCTCTTCGGCAACCTGGCCAAGCACAACGCTTCCATCTCCGGCGCGGAGGTCGGTTGCCAGGGGGAAGTCGGCGTCGCCTGCGCGATGGCGGCCGCCGCTGCGGCGCAGCTCATGGGCGGGGCGCCCAGCCAGATCGAGTACGCGGCGGAGATGGGTCTGGAGCATCACCTCGGCCTGACCTGCGACCCCGTGGCCGGGATGGTGCAGATCCCCTGCATCGAACGCAACGCCCACGCGGCGGTGCGGTCGCTCAGTTGCGCCCGTTTCGCTCTGCTCTCCGACGGCCGGCACCGCATCAGCTACGACGACGTCGTGACCGTGATGGCCGAGACCGGCCAGGCCCTATCCAGCCTGTACCGCGAGACCTCCGCCGGCGGCCTGGCCCGCATCTACAAGCGCCGCTTGCCCGAGACGTCGACCGAGTCCTGACGGACGCCGACCGACCTGCCGGCGGCCGGGAAAATGCCTTGACACTGCAATTTTGGCCTCGGATAATGCGTCCTTACTGGTGGCGCTTCAGGTTAGTCGGGTGTCTGCGGGGGGCTTTCCGGGCGTCCAATTGGGCATCGCCGGCGCAAGATGAGGCGTTGCGGCGGCCCTTGTCACATTGGGAAAAGCTGATGCAGGATGGTTCAGTTTGTCCACATCTTTGAAAGGCCGCAGGATGGGTGCAGCTCGAAGTACACGCCGGGAGTTTCTCAAGGGTTCCGTAGTCTTCGGCGCGGGAATCGTCGCGGCCGGTCCTCTGGGACGCATCGCGTTCGCCCAGCCGCCCGCCTCCAAGATGAAGTTCGGGCTCGTCACCTACCTCTGGGGTCAGGATTGGGACCTCCCCACCCTGATCGCCAATTGCGAAAAGACGGGCGTCCTGGGCGTCGAGCTGCGGACCGAGCACGCGCATGGCGTCGAGTCGAACCTCACGGATGCGCAGCGACAGGAGGTTAAGAAGCGATTTGCCGACAGTCGGGTGACGCTGGTGGGCCTGGGGACGAATTTCGCGTTCCACTATCCCGAAGAGGATCGCGTCAGGAAGGAAATCGAGGGAGCCAAGCAATACGTCAAGCTCGCGGCAGACTGCGGCGCCTCGGGCGTCAAGGTCAAGCCGAACGACCTGCCCAAGGGCGTGCCGTACGAGAAGACCATCGCTCAGATTGGACGCTCGCTCAACGAACTGGGCGAGTTCGCGGCCGGCTACAACCAGCAGATTCGCCTTGAAGTCCACGGAAGCTGCTCCCTCCTGCCCACGATCAAGGCGATCATGGACACGGCGAACCATCCGAACGTCGCGGTGTGCTGGAACTGCAACTCCCAGGATCTCGAAGGCCTGGGCCTGACGTACAACTTCAACCTGGTGCGGTCGCGGTTCGGCGACACCGTCCACGTCCGCGAACTGAACCTCACGGACTATCCCTATCAGGACCTGATCAATCTCCTGGTGACCACCGGCTACTCCGGCTGGGTCCTGCTGGAAGGCAGAACCAAGCCGCAGGACCGCGTCCAGGCTCTGGCCGAGCAGCGAGAGGTGTTCGAGCGGATGGTGGCCAAGGCCCGGACCGGCAGCGGCGCGACGTCCTCCGGGGTGAAACTCACGGAGAAGGACGACCGCGTGACCGTCGAGGTCAACGGCAAGCTGTTCACCGAATACCGGTTCAAGGAACCGCAAAGGCCCTTCTTCTATCCGATCGTCGGGCCGACCGGCGCGCCGGTCATTCGCCACTGGCCGGTTGCAGAGGGCAGCTCCGACGAGGAACACGACCATCCGCACCACAAGTCCCTCTGGTACACGCACGGGTCCGTCAACGGCATCGATTTCTGGTCCGACGGCAAAGGCAAGATCGTCCACGACAAGTTCGTCCAGGTCACTTCGGGCCCGAAGGTCGGCGTGATCGTCTCGCAGAACAACTGGGTCGCCCCCGACGGCACGCTGATCTGCACCGACACGCGGACGCACCGGTTCTACAACACGCCGGACGGCCAGATCATGGACTTCGAGGTCGCCCTCCACGCATCCCAAGGCGAAGTGAAGATGGGCGACACGAAGGAAGGCTCGATGGCCATCCGCCTGAATCCCACGATGCAACTGGCGCCGACGAAGGCCATGAAAGCGCGAGGCGTGACAACAACAGGCGGGCACATCATCAACAGCGAGGGCGTGACCGACGGCGAGACCTGGGGCAAGCGGGCTGCGTGGTGCGATTATCACGGCCCCGTGAACGGCGAGATCGTGGGCGTGGCGATCTTCGACCATCCGAGCAACCCCCGGCACCCGACGTGGTGGCACGTGCGGGATTACGGTCTGTTCGCGGTCAACCCGTTCGGCATCCACGATTTCGAGAAGAAGCCGGCCGGGACGGGCGACCTGGTCATCCCCGCCGGCCAGACCGTGACATTCAAGTATCGCTTCTATTTTCACAAAGGCGACGAGAAACAGGGCAAAGTGGCAGAACGGTATGCCGAGTACACCGCCGGGGAGTGAGACAATCAATTGAGGATGATGGATAACGGATGACTGGAGGAACAGCCCGGCTCTCTTCCGCCAATCATCGATCATCCCTTATCCATCATCAATGAGAAAGGATCGACCATGAGCAAGTTGACGCGTCGTGATTTCATCCGCAGTTCGATGGCCGTAGGAGCAGGCCTGGCGATGGCGAGCCCCGCTAGCCGCGTGCTGGGGGCCAACGACGACATTCGCCTGGGCATCATCGGCGTCGGCAGCCAGGGCGGCGGCCACATGGGCTACTTCAGCAAGATCCCCGGCGTCCGGCTCGTGGCCATCTGCGATGCGGATCGCGCCCACGTGGAATCGAGAGCCGCCGCGTTCGAGAAGGACACCGGCGTCAAGCTCCAGACCTACAGCGACATGCGGGAACTGCTCGACAACAAGGAAATCGACGCGATCACGTCCGCGACGCCCAATCACTGGCACGCGCTGACCACCGTTTGGGCCTGCCAGGCGGGCAAGGACGTCTACATCGAGAAGCCGGCATCTCACGAGATCTGGGAAGGCCGCAAAATGGTCGAGGCCGCCCGCAAGTACAACCGCATCGTCCAGATCGGCACACAGAAGCGGTCTTCCGAGGCTCATCCGGCGGCCTATCAGTGGATTCGCGAAGGCAACCTCGGCAAGATCCTCTGGTCCCGCGGGTTCTGCTACAAGGGCCGGGGTCCCGGCACCAACGGCATCGTCAAGGGCACCAACGGGCCCAAGCCCGTGCCGGAGAGCGTGAACTACAACCTCTGGTGCGGCCCGGCCGACATGGTCCCGCTGTGCCGCGAGCAACTGCATTACGTCTGGCACTGGGTCTGGAACACCGGCTGCGGCGACATCGGCAACCAGGGTCCGCATGAGATGGACATCGCCCGCTGGGCGCTGGGCGATCCGGGCCTGCCGACCAAATGCTTCAGCATCGGCGGCCGGTTCGGCGTCAGTGAAACGGGCGACGTCGGCGAGACCGCGAACACCCAAATCGCGTTCTTCGACTACAAGCCGGCCCCCCTGATCTTCGAAGTCCGCGGCCTGCCCCGCAAGAAGGGCGACCGCTCCATGGACAACTACCGCCGGACCGGCGTCGAGATCGGCAACTGCCTCCAATGCGAGGGCGGCTACTTCGCTTCCGGCGACGGCGGTGGCTGGGTCTATGACAACGACGGCAAGAAGATCAAACAGTTCACCGGCCGCGGCGGCGCAGGGCACCACGAGAACTTCATCAAGGCCGTCCGCAGCCGCAAGCGTGAGGACCAGAACGCCGACATCGAGATCGGACATATTTCGGCCGCCCTGTGCCACATGGCCAACACCTCCTACCGCCTGGGCAAGAAGGCTACGGTCGACGAGATCAAGGCCGCCATCGGCGACAACGCCGAGATGATGGACTCATTCGAGAGAATGCTCCAGCATCTGGCCGCCAACGAGGTGGATCTGGCCAAGGAGCCGATCACGCTGGGCCCGGTCCTGACGATGGACCCGGAGAAGGAACGCTACATCGGCGAGAACAGCGATCTGGCCAACATGTTCATCAAACGCAACTACCGCGAGCCGTTCGTGGTGCCCGAGCAGGTCTAACGAATTGATGATTGACAAAGGATGATGGATGATTGGGATGGGAGGTCCGCCTTCCTTCCCCAATCATCCATCATCAATAGTCCATAATCGATGGGTGTTCGATGAAGTTCGCTCTCTGTAATGAGATGTTCCAGAATCGGCCCATGGCCGAGATCGCGTCCACCGCGGCCCGGCTGGGCTACCATGGCATCGAGGTCGCCCCGTTCACGCTGGCGACGTCCGTGATGGAAATCACGGCCGCCAGGCGAAAGGAGACCCGCCGGGCCATCGAGGACCACGGGCTCGCGACAGTCGGTCTGCACTGGTTGTTCGCCGGGCCTCAGGGCCTGCACATGACCACGCCGGACCAGGCCACATGGCAGCATACGAGGGACTACATGGCCGCCCTGCTGGACCTGTGCAGCGACCTGGGCGGCAAGGTCCTCGTCCTGGGTTCGCCCAAGCAGCGGAGCATCCTGGAGAACCAGACCAAGCAGGGCGCGTGGAAGCGCGCGGTCGATCTGCTCGGTTCGGTGGTAGGCCGGGCCGGGGAACTCGGTTTGACGATCTGCTTCGAGCCGCTGTCGCCCGTCGAAACCAACTTCATCAATTCGGTCGAAGAGGGCATGAAACTCGTCCGCGATGTGAACCACCCGAGTCTCAAGATCCACCTCGACGTCAAGGCGATGTGCTCGGAGGGCAAGCCGGTGCCGGCGATCATCCGCTCGGTGAAAGTCGAGGACGTCGGGCACTTCCACGTCAACGACCCGAACCTCTACGGCCCCGGGATGGGCGACGTCGACTACGGTCCGATCGCCGAGGCGGTCCGTGACCTGGGATACGACAAGTGGCTCTCCGTGGAGCCCTTCAA
>JAAYVJ010000345.1 GCA_012517265.1 Planctomycetota bacterium
AGCCTCTCGGCCAAGCGGCCGAGAAGACTCGCGATGTCATGGAGCACCTTTCGCGACGGCACGGGCAGTTTCACATGACGCTGGCCACTGGCTTCGTCGGTCTCGATCCTCAGTCCGGGGACGATGTCGACCGCAGTCCTTGGCTGGTCGGACAGAGCCCCGCTGAGCTTGCTGAGGAAGGACAGTCCCGCGGACAACAGGCCTTCCCAATCCGAGGACGCCTGGGTTGGCTCGGCCGTAGGCGATTTTGCTTCGACTGCGCCGCGAACCTCCGAGGCGTCATCCTCCTGGACCGGCATTGCCGCCGGGATGGCTCCCGTCACCTGTTGGACCGACTCCATGAAGCGTTTCAGCCGCGAGCCGCCGAGGAAGACCTCGCTCTGGCCCCCATCAAGCACCCCGGCGAGCATGGACTGCTTGAACGCCAGCACCGAGAGCATGCCCTGCTCGATGGTGCCTTGTGCGACGAAGTTGACCACACGGACGGGTCTGTGCTGCCCGAGGCGGTGAACTCGCCCGATCCGCTGATCGAGGATCGCCGGATTCCAGGGCAGGTCCATATTGACCACCGTGGAGGCATTCTGCAGGTTCAGACCCACGCCGCCGGCGTCCGTGGACAGGAACACGCGGCATTTCGGGTCCTCTTTGAATTGCATAATCAGGCTTCTCCTGTCCTTGGAGTCGATGCGACCGTGGAACAAGGCATATCCTATCCCGGCGGACTCCAGTCGGCTCAGGAGAAGTTCATGGGTGCCGAGCCACTGGCTGAAAACCACCGCCTTGTCGGCCGGCCGTTCGAAGGACTCTCGCAGGACCGCGAGCAACTCGTCCGCCTTGTAGCCGAAATCGGTCTTCTTGTCGAGCAGATAGGTGCTGTTGCAGCTCATTCGCATGTTCTGCAGGGCGATCATCAGCCTGCGTTGGTCGGCCTCGGAGAGGAACCCGAACCGCCGCCACTTGGCTGCGATCCGAGCGACAATCGCGCGGTTCTCCTCGTGGTGCTCCATCTGCTCTTGGGTCATGGGCACGAAATAGTTCTTGTCGAGCCGTTCGGGCAGTTGCGGGAGCACCTGTCGCTTGGTCCGACGGATCAGGACCGAAGCGAGGGTCTTGCCGATGCGATCGAGATTCCGGTAGCCGATGGTCCTGCCGGTCCCGTCCACGTGTTGATGCTCGGCCAGAAACCGGAACATGGGCCCCAGCCGGTAGCGATCCACAAACTCCACGATGGAATGGAGTTCCTCCAGACGGTTCTCCAGGGGCGTGCCTGTCAGGACGACCGCATACTTGGAATCCAGCCTCTTGATGCTTTGAGCCCGCTGCGTCTTCCAGTTCTTGATCCGCTGGGCTTCGTCGAGAATGACGACATCGGGGCCCCATTTTCGGATGGCGTCCGCATCGCGCCGGATGACGTCATAATTGGTGATCTTGTAGAAGGAATCCTCCGCGTACAGGCTGCTCCGCCCGGCCAAGGTTCCCTCCACCACCATGGCCGAGCGGTCGCAGGACTTCTCGATCTCCTGCTTCCATTGATGCTTGAGCGATGTCGGGCAAACAACCAGGACACGCTCGATCCCCACCACCTGGGCGAGAATCTCACAGGCGGCAATCGCCTGAATCGTCTTGCCGAGCCCCATGTCGTCCGCGATCAAGCTGCGTCCGGCCCTGGCGGCAAACAGGGCCCCTTCGCGCTGATACGGATAGAGAGAGACCTTGAGCAGACGTTTGAAGGCTTGGCTTTCAGCGCCTGCGGGCAACGCCTTATTGAGCCGCTCGGTCAGGTGCGCGCGATCCCGCACTTCCGCGACGAAACTCAGCACGTCCTCATAGCAACGCAGATCGTGTGCAAAGGCCGCGGCCTGCCTGAGGAATCCATCGAATCGCCCATACCCCCGTTCGCGAAGGACGCCGCAGGCATCAAAGTCCTTTGCCGCCAACTTGCGCAGTCCCTCCGGACAGTCGCTCCCGGGCCGAAACACCACGTCGCGTCTGGCGCCGTAGCGCAGGTAGATCTCGGAATACGCCGGCTGAAAACCGCAGGCCAAGGCCTTCGGGCCGCCGCGTTTGCGACGCAGCTCGCTGAGCACCCACTCGATGTGCTTGCAGGTCCCCAGCGTGTTGATCGCGAAATCCGGACAGGAGCAGTAGTTGTCGCCCAGGCCCTGGCCCCGGATCGCCACGCGGTACTGGCCGCCGGTGGCGGGATTCGTGACCGTGAACTCGGAGAAGATCGGCTCGGTCCCCAGATTCACAAGACGAAACACTTGCTTCTGGGCAAACTGCCTGCGCAAGGCGACCTGCCACTGTTCGAGCGACAGGTCTTCGGGCTTGCGCGTCCGGGAGACACGGGCCGCCGTCGCGGCTTTCTTCGTCTTGTGTCGACCCGTTCCTGTGGCCGGCTTGCAGGTCTCGGTCGGCGCCGTCTTCCTTGCCATATGCCATCCTCTCAATGCCCATCACGACTTGAGCGTCCGCGAGTGGGAACTGACGCGAGTATAGTGATCGGAGCCAGGAATGCAACAGTCTCCGTCGGACAAAGGAACGGTGTCTCATTGCTTTCCCGCCGGGAACCGGCTACGATACCACGTCGAAGAAACAGAACAAGAGACGCGTCCTCAAGAAGGGATGAACATGGCGCAGGAGATTCTCGACCGCCCTTCATATACCCTGGACTCCCCAGAGAGAACGATCCGCAACCTGGTCTCTCTCGTTGTCGCAGCGGTGCCGCTGTTGTCGCTGGCCTCTTCCTGCGCCCGAGGGGCACAATCCGACGAGTTCGGTCCCGGCCGGCTGGCGGGCGTCGTCCAAAACGATCAGATTCGCGAAGCCTCGGGCATCGTCGCCAGCAGACAGAACCCGGGGGTGCTCTGGGTCCACAACGATTCCGGCGACTCGGCCCGTGTTTTCGCGATCAACGAAAAAGGCGAGTTTCTGGGCACGTGCGTCCTTGGCGGCGTGACCGCCCGCGACTGGGAGGACATCGCGGTCGGCCCGGGCCCCGATCCCAACCGCCAGTACCTCTATGTCGGCGACATCGGCGACAACCTCGCCCGATACCCCGACGTCACGGTCTATCGCGTGCTGGAACCCAAGATCGACCCCGCAACGCCCTTCGGCGTCATGACGATCGAGCCGGCCGACGCCATTTGGTTCACCTACCCCGGCGGGCCACGAGACGCCGAGACGCTGTTCGTCGACCCCCTGACCCGGGACCTCTATATCCTCTCCAAACGAGAGTTCTTTTCGAAGGTCTACCAGGCGCCCTACCCGCAGTCCACGACCGGGCGGACCGAACTGAAGCAGGTCGCCTCATTGCCTTGGGGGTTCGCCGTGGCCGGCGACGTCTCGCCTGACGGTCGCCGCGTGATCGTCCGAGGCGTGTTCAACGCTTCGATGTGGGACCGGACGCCGGGTCAGCCTCTGTGGAAGGCCTTCGCCGGCAGGCACACCCCACTGCCTCTCATCCCGGAGAAACAGGGCGAAGGCATCTGCTTCGACGCCAAAGGCACGGGCTACTTCACAATCGGCGAGAGGGAACACCCGCCGCTGCACTTTTTCGGACCTGCCGACCCGAACGCCGCGCGTTCTTCTGCCCCCCGGTAGGCGGAGATTCACAACCCAAGGGCCCTCCGCCGGTTGGCCCGCGCAAAACCCTGACCTATACTTTAACTGAGATCCCGGAATTGCCGATAGCCTCCCATGGATGGCGCCAGGGTCCGGCGTTTGGGGACCTTCAAGGCCATCCTGGATAGAATGGAGCGGCCCCTGGAACCGGCCGACAGAACGATGCCGACAATGCCTGCAAAAGTCACGCGATTGGAACTGGTCATCATCGCAGCCGTGCTGGCGATCCTGCTGTTCAGCAATCGACCGCCTCAGCCGGGAAATGCGGAGACCCGCACGGATCTCGATATGCCTGTCGGAAGCCCCCAGGCCCCGATCGCGCAGATCCCACGTGAGACGTTCCAGCCGCAAGCCCTGTCGGAATACCAGCCGAGCACCGTGGACGCACAGACGCCCGTCGACCGCAAACCGGTCGATCTGCCACCGGAGCCGGCCCTTCAGCCGCAGACAAGAGCCAAGCAATACGCCATGGTCGACGCCAGGCGGTGCAACTCGCTCAGGTATCCCAACATCATGTATGGCGAGGTCTCCGTCCGCTGGGTTTGGAACGGGGCCAAGTTCGTGCCCAGCAAGGTCTGCGAAGTCCGGGAGAGCAACGGCGTCGTCAGCGTCTGGAACTTCGACGACCAGAATAAAGGCGTCACCATCACCCTGGTCCCGGCCGACCAGGTCCCGATGAACTGACGGTCGATCCGTCGTCGTCCACGTGATCGGCGAGGCCCGGCAAAACGAACCCAAAGTCAGCATCAGAAGAGAGAGAGAATCCCGTCGTGTCCGGCTCCCTCCTGATGCCCCCAACGCCGCCTGCTCCGCCTCCTGAAGCGGGCTATGCCGTTGTCCCGAGTTTCACCCCTCCGTCATTCTGCCACTTCCGCCCGGGTGTTCACGAGCTTGGAGGCCCTGCCGGGGTCTGCACGGATTCGCCAGCCTCCGCCGGAAAGGCACCCACCAGATCGGTGTACACCTCTGCGAGGTTGGAGGCAGGGGGCAAAGCGGGCCGTCGAGGAAAAAAGAACTTTTGCTGGAAACGTCCCAGGGGGTTGTGGTATAGTACCGGTCTGTTGGTTGGACAGGCTCTTTGATTGGCGAATAATGGGGTAGCAACTTTACCGGCCGGGTCCCATGCAGACCGAGCCCGTGAACCTGGTCAGGCGGGGAACCGAGCAGCCATAAGCGGACGCTCAGTCGTGTGTGGGGGCACCCGGCCGATCTTTTTGAATCGGCTATCTACTACTGGCTACTTACGATCAGAAAGAGGAGAGGGAGGCCCCATGAACCGGCAGGAACCGGCCGAGCGGGTTACGCATTCCGCGCATCGGTGTGTCAAGTTGGCTTTGGCGCTGCCGGAAACGCCGCTTGGGCGGCACATTCGGTCTCCGTTGATCCGGTGTTCGACCGGGGCCGCGGCGAACTATCGTGCCGCAGGCTTGGCGCAATCGAGAGCCGCGTTCATCGCCAAACTGAGCATCGTCGTTGAAGATTCTGACGAATCGTGCTTCTGGATGGAGTCTCTGCGTGGCGAGGGCCTGCTCTCGAAGAAGAAGGTCGATCCGCTGCTTTCGGAGGGCAAGGAACTGACCTCCGTCTTCATCGCAGTAAGGCGTGCGACTAGAGGCGATAGCAAATAGTAAATCGTCGATAGTAGATCCTATGGCTTATACTGTTCTCGCAAGGAAGTACCGCTCCCAGACGTTCGACGACGTCGTGGGGCAGGAGCCGATCTCCAAGACGCTCAAGAACGCGATCGAGACCGGCCGGGTCGCGCATGCCTACTTGTTCACAGGCACCCGCGGCGTCGGCAAGACCACCTTGGCCAGGATCCTCGCCAAGGCGCTCAACTGCCTGGAGGCCAAGGAACCCACAACGACCCCCTGCCTCAAGTGCAGCAGTTGTGTCGCCATCAACACGGGCGAAGACATCGACGTGATTGAGATCGACGGGGCCTCGAACAACCGCGTCGACGAGATCCGGGAGTTGCGGGAGAACGCCATCTACCGTCCGGCGCGGGCCCGCTACAAGATCTACATCATCGACGAAGTGCACATGCTGACCACCGCGGCGTTCAACGCCCTGCTCAAGACGCTGGAGGAGCCGCCGGAGCATGTGAAGTTCATCTTCGCCACCACCGAGCCCAACAAGGTGATCGCGACGATCCAGTCGCGGTGCCAGCGGTTCGATTTCGCCAATATCAGCCCGAAGGTCATCGCCGAGCAGCTCCGAACAATCCTCAGGAAGGAGAACATCCGATTCGAGGAGGATCTGATCCTGCCGGTGGCCCGCATGGCCAACGGCTCGATGCGGGATGCCCTGAGCCTGCTGGACCGGCTCATCAGCACAGGGGTCGAGCCTCTGACCGCGCAGCTCCTGGAGGATTTCCTCGGCCGACCGAATGCCGAGAAGATCCACAGGCTCATTGAGAAGATCGCGGACAACGACGCCGCCGGCACGCTGAACGCGATCGAAGATCTGGTTTGCACCGGGCTGGGCGAGATCCAGATCGTCGACGCGGTGATCGAGTCGATGCGGGATCTGCTGGTCATCCGCTCGGCGGGCGCCGACACGGACTTGCTGATCCTCACGGCCGATCAGAAGGAGAAAGCCGGCGCATTAGCCAAACGGTTCGACGCGGCCGCCCTGATCTACAACATCACCGCCCTGGAGAAGCTGCGGTGGACGATCAAGAACAGCGATACGCCCAGGGCTTTGCTTGACGCCTCGCTGCTTCGGTTCGCTCTGAGCGAACACTTTATGAACGTGGACGAGTTGATGGGCCGGACCCAGGGGGGCCTGCCGTCGGCGGTTAAAAAAAAACCGCTGACGGAAGATAGGCCCGTCGCCCGCCCAGTCGGCCCCGCGGTCCGCCGGGACGCCAAGCCGCCTGTCGCGCAACCCGAGGAACTCCCCCTCCTGGGCGAGTCGCACGCCTCGAACGCCTCCGACGTTCCAGGGGATCTGGCGGCAAACTGGCCTGCGATGATCGATGCCGTCCGCGAGAAGCTGGGCAACGGAACCGCCGCCCTGCTGAGCGGCACGTCGCCCAGAGGGTTCAAGGGCGACGTCCTGTTCATCGAGTTCCCGACCGCCACCCGCATCGAGATGTGCCAGAGCAACGGCCGGCCCGAGCAGATCGCCGGAGTTTTGAGCGAGCGACTGGGCCGTCCGGTCCGGATCAAGTGCGAGGCGGCCGCCGTCGGTCCCCAGGTCGAAATCGCCGAGGGGCCTGCCAAACAACCGAACACGCAGAAGCGATATGAGATTCTCAACGACCCCGGCGTCAAGGCCGTCCTGGGCGGACTTGACGCCACCATCACGAAGATCGAAGACCAGTAATCGGAGACGCAACCACGCGCCGTTTGAGCTATGAGCAGCGCCTACACCGCAACATTGAATCAATTGATCGAGGAATTCGGCAAGCTGCCCGGCATCGGGCCCAAAACCGCCGAACGCCTTGCGTTTCACATCTTGAAGAGCGACGCCCCGACGGCGATGGCCCTGGCCGACGCCATCCGCGACGTCAAGACCAAGATCAAACGTTGCCAGGTCTGCTGCAACCTGTCCGAGGCGGATCTCTGCCAGGTCTGTTCCGACCCTCGTCGGGAGCGGAGCCTGATCTGCGTCGTCGAGCAGCCCAAGGACGTCGTCAGTCTCGAAAAGACCGGGGCCTGCAAGTGGCTCTACCACGTTCTGGGCGGGCACATCGCCCCGCTGGAGGGCGTCCACGCCGGCGACCTGACCATCGATAAGCTCGTCGAGCGGGTTCGCGGCGGGCAAGTGAAAGAGATCGTCATGGCCACCAACCCCAACATCGAGGGGGACGGCACTTCGCTGTACATCAGCTCGGTTCTGAGGCCTTTCGGCGTCAAGATCACGCGTTTGGCCCGCGGTCTGCCCACCGGCAGCACCATCGAGTACGCCAGCGGCCGTATTCTCACCGATGCCATCCTCGGGCGACAAGCCATCGAGTAGCATTCCATCCCCGCGAGGAAACCACTGAACCGACAGGCCGTTGTTGACGAATTCCCTGACGGAGCTATCATAGGCTCGTGCTTGCAGGAAAACGTCGTGGTGGGCGTACACAGGTGATGGCATGAAGCTGGAAATGACAGGACAGATGCGGATGGAGCAGCGGATGAAGCTCGCTCCGCATATGATCCAATCCATGGAAATCCTCCAGCTTCCCATCCTGGCCCTCCAGGAACGCATCGAGCAAGAGCTGAATTCGAACCCCGTTCTGGAGCTGGACGACGACTCCAGTCCGGACGAAGCCGAGGCCCCTGCGGAACAGCCCGCTGGGGATGACGACATCGCGGAGAAGGCACTCGTCGTGGACGGCGAGAACCAGGCGGAGGACTTCGAGCGGCTGAACAATCTCGGAGACGAATTCAAGGACCTGATCGACCAGTCGGGCCCCTACCATAGCCGCCGGGACGACGACGAAAAGGACCTCAAGCTTGAAGCGATCAAGAATACCGCCGCTCCGCCGCAATCGCTGCACGACTACCTCACCGAGCAATGGCGGTTGGTGGACGCCGAGGAGCCCGTCAAGAAGGCCGGCGGCGTCATCATCGACTACATCGACCAGCGGGGCTATCTGAGCGTTCCTCTCGAGCAGTTGCACAACAAAGACCAGACAGCCTTCACGCCGGAACACTTGCGCGAGGCCCTTTCGCTCGTACAGGAGCTTGATCCTCCCGGCATCGGAGCCCGGGACCTCCGCGAGTGTCTGCTGATCCAACTGTCGCAGAGCACCGACGATCTGGGCTTCGAGTACCGGCTCGTCGAAGACCACATGGACGCGCTGCTTGAGAACCGCCTGCCGGAAATCGCCAAGAAGATGGACTGCACGCTCGAACGGCTCAATCGCGGGATCGAACGGCTCAGCAAGCTGGACATCTCGCCCGGCCTGCAGGTCGGACGCAACGAGAGCATTCCGATCACGCCGGACGTCATCGTCGAGTCGCCCAACGGCTCGGAGGACTTCTCGGTTCGGCTCGCGGACGACAGTCTGCCCAGCCTGCGACTGAGCCCGTACTACACGCGGATGGCCGAAGACAACCATGTCAGCGACACCACGAGAAGGTTCCTTGCGAACAACATCCGCTCGGCTCACTGGATCATCGAGGCCATCGAGCAGCGTAAGAACACCCTGCTGAAAGTCGCCAAGGCGATCGTCCGTCACCAGAGGGACTTCTTCGAGCAGGGTCCGCTCCACCTGCGTCCATTGCCCATGTCGAGGGTTGCCGACGACGTGGGAGTTCACCTGGCCACCGTCTCCCGGGCGGTGTCTGGCAAATATCTCCAATGCGCCTGGGGGATCCTGCCCCTGCGGAAGTTCTTCAGCGGCGGCACCGAGGACGTCACCGGCCAGGCCCACAGTTGGGAGGCCATTCGCATCAAGCTCCAGCAGATCATCGACGAGGAGGACAAGACCAAGCCGCTCAACGACGACCAAATCAAGGAGAAGCTGGCCGAGGCGGGCATCCCCAACTTGGCCCGCCGCACGGTGGCAAAGTACCGCAAGCTGATGAACATCCCCACCGCCAAGTTCCGCAAGAAGTACTGAATTCTCGCCGAGTCAATCCATCGCATCCCGGCTTCCCGACGCGAACCCAAGGGACTCTGTTTCTCCTTGACCTTGTCCATCAGGTCGGTTACTGTGTTCCATCCACTCGCGGCTCGAGCCGGTGATCCTGCCGTCGCGGGACGCCGGAATGGTTAAAGATCATGGCCTCGCAGAGAAACCCCCAAGGCTGCTTGGGAATCCAGGGGATTTTGCCTAGATGAAAGAATTCCGACGCGTATTTGAGTACGTTTGGCCGCAATGGCCGCGCATCATCGTCGTCGTGGTCAGCGCGATGATGATCGCCGCGATGCTTTCCGCCAGTTTCATGACGATCATCCCCCTGCTGACGGTCATGGTCAGCAACGAGGGGCTGCCCAGTTGGATGGATCGCAAGGGCTGCGACGTGTACTACGGTCTGGAGCTGCAAATCCGGGAGGCTCCCACCGGCGGGGAGCCCGGGACCCCGGCGGCAGTCTGCCTGGAGGTCACCGACGTGCGAAGGGGCAGCCTGGCAGCACGCGCCGGGTTCCAATCGCGGGACCTGATCGTCGACGTCAACGGAATCGCCTCGCGCGGCGGCGAGCCCTCCCCTACCTCGTTGCTGCAGGCGATGGCTTCGCCCCAGGGCCCGGTCCTGCGTGTCAAGATCCAGCGGTTCGAACGGACCGCGTCGGGCGAGCACACCATCGAACTGGCGACTCCCCTGAACGAGGCCGCGATCCAGACCCTCAAATCCAGCCCCTTCCAGCGTCTGGAACGACAGGCGAAGTTCGCCCTGGTGGACGCGGGCGCCTGGGCCGTCGGCTTCCTGCCGCGGGAGCAGACGTCGCGGGGCAAGATTATCGCGGTGATCGCCCTGATGGGCGTCGTGACCGCCACCACCGCGGTCCGCTGCGTCGCGAAATTCTACCAGGACTATCTCGGCCAGAAGATCGTGCAGGTCGCGATCAACAACCTTCGCGAAGACGTTTTCGACCACATGATGAGAATGCCGATGGCCGCCTTCACAGGGGAGCGTCCCAGCGATACGATCAGCCGAATCGTTCGCGACACGACCACCATGGGCTCCGGCATCCAGGTCCTGCTCGGCAAGGCGCTGCGCGAGCCCATGAACGCGCTGTTCATGATGGCCGCCGCGGTGTGGCTGAACTGGCAACTGACCCTGGTCTTCCTGGGCGGAGCTCCGTTCGTCGTCGTTCTGTTGGGCACCTTCGGCTCCCGGATGAAGAAGGCCACGAAGCGATCATTGGCCGCCAGTTCGCAGATGCTGGCCAAGCTGCAGGAGGTCGTCACGGGTCTGCGCGTCGTGAAGATCTACAATCAGCACGCCTATGAGCGGGCAGTGTTCAAGCAGATCAACAACAGCCTGCTCCGGCAACTGCTGCGGATGTCCAAGGTGGATGCGGCCTCGCAGCCGGTGCTGGAAATCCTGGGCATGTTGGCCGGATCTGGCGCTATTGTCCTCGGCATGGCGTGGGTCTCCGAGAACAAGGTAGACGGTTCCGAATTCCTCGCCCTGCTGGCGTTGCTGGGGGCCTCCGCCGAGGCGGTCCGCAAGACCAGCGACATCTGGAACCGCATGCAACAGGCCAACGGCGCCTCGGAGCGGGTCTTCGCCGTGCTCGATCAACCCGTGGAGAAGGAAAGAGCCGACGCGGTCACGATGCCGCCGGCCCAGGGAAATGTTGAATTCCGCAACGTCTCGTTCACCTACCCCAAGAGCCAGCGTCCGACGCTCAGGAACGTCAGCCTGTCCATCAAGGCCGGTCTGAACGTGGCTATCGTCGGTCCCAACGGCGCGGGAAAGACCACCCTGGTGAGCCTCATTCCGCGCCTGTTCGACGCCGACAGCGGAGACATTTTCATCGACGGCTGGAACATCCGTGACGTGACGCTCGCAAGCCTGCGGGACCAGATCGGCATGGTGACTCAGGACATCCTCACGTTCAACGATACAATCGCCGCCAACATCGCCTACGGGCGTCCCGGCGCCACGCAAGACGAGGTCATCGCGGCCGCCAAGCGGGCGTTCGCACACGAGTTCATCATGCAAACGCCCTCCGGCTACGACACGATCATCGGCGAACACAGCGCGGGCCTGAGCGGCGGACAGCTCCAGCGCATCATCATCGCCCGCGCGATTCTCAAGAACCCCGCGATCCTGATCTTCGACGAGGCCACCAGTCAGGTGGACGCCGGGGGCGAGACCAAGATTCACGAGGCGGTCGAGGAGATCATGCGGGGCCGCACCACGTTCATGATCGCGCACCGTTTCAGCACGGTCGTCGCGGCCGACGTCATCGTCGTGATGCACGACGGGCAAATCATCGCCCAGGGCCGGCACGACGAGTTGATCCGAACCTGTCCGGTGTACCAGGCGCTCTACGAGACGCAGTTGGTCAAAGCCTGACGGAAAAACCCGATGCAAGCGCACTTGGGGAGCAGACCATGAAAAGCAAGATCCCGATGATCGCGTGTGGAATCGGCATCCTGGTGACGGCGGCGCTGCTGGTCGGAGCTGAACCAGCGGCCCGTGAAGCGGCGAAATGGGAGTACGCGATGTACGTCGAGTCGCCGGGCAACTTCGAATGGCACGGGGCCGTCTCGCACGTCCGCGCCACGACCGCGACGTTCTTCTTCGAACGCATGGGGTTTCCCACCGACATCGAAGTCAGCGCCCGCTCGGGCCGGATTCAACCGGTGCTGCTCAACTACCTCGGCCAGCAGGGCTGGGAGTTGGTCGAGATCACCGGGGAACCTGCCCGCGAGGTCTTCTGGTTCAAGCGGCCCCGCTGACCGGATGCTACGGAACGTCCTGATCGACGGACGCCCGTCGAATCTCGAACCACTGCTCCATCGACAGATCGATGTCGAGGGCAGCCACCGAACTGCGGATACGGTCGGAATTGCCCGTGCCCAGCACCGGCACGAATTTCACCGGGTGCTTGAGAATCCAGGCCATCGCCACCTGGTCGACCGACGCCCCGCCGACCTCCCGCCCGATCGCCGCGAGCGTCTTGCGCAGCCTCTCGGCTTGAGAGGAATCCTCGGAGAAGAGTCGGCCGCCGCCGAACGGCGACCATGCCATCGGATGGATGTCGAGCTTCTGACACAGGTCGATGGTCCCGTCGGCATGGGCTCCCAGGTTCATCACTGAGTACTCGACCTGGTTGGTCACCAGCGGGACCTCCAGCTTGGAAGCGAGGGATTCGAACTGGTGAGGCAGGAAGTTGGAGACGCCGAAGTAACGCACTTTGCCGGATTCCCGCAGGCCGATGAACGCGTCGTTGACCTCCCGCGGATCAAGGAGCGGATTGGGGCGATGGATCAGGAGCAGGTCGATGTAGTCGGTGTTCAGGCACCGGAGCGAACTGTCGACCGAGGCGACGATGTGGGCACGACTCGTGTCGTAGGACTTGATCCGATTCCCGGGACGCCGCTCGGACACCAGCTTGATCCCGCACTTGGTAACCAACTGAATGGAGGAACGATCCAGGCCGCAATCGGCCAGGGCCTGTCCAAACAACGATTCGCACGTGTACTGACCGTAGATGTCCGCGTGATCGAACGTCGTGATGCCCTGCGCCACGCAGCCCAGGATCAACTCGGCGATCCGCTTGCGGTCCAGCCCCCAGTCGGCCAGGCGCCACAGTCCGTGAACGATTCGAGAGAGCCTGGGACCCTGCTCCGACAACGTGATCGGGGGAACCATCGGTTCGTCCTCCAGAATGTTCTGTACTCAACTGGCGATCGCGTCGTGCGACCGACCGTCGAAATGGTACACGACCCTGCCATCGCAGGCAATCCCCTGCCCGTCGCGCAAACCGATTCCTGAAAAGCACCCCGTCTTGACATTACCCGGGAAACAACTACAATCTCTCTTACGTAAGTCTCCCAAGCTAACACGGAACGCCGCAATAAAGCCAGATTCCCAAAAAGAATCTGGCTTCGGAGGAGGGTGATGAAAAGCTATTTGTTGGCTTTCGAAGAGCCTTGGGGCTTGGCCCAAGCTCCTTGCTATTAACATCGTGCCGAGCTGCACGGAATCTTTAATGAAAACTCAAGACACGTCAAAAATTACGCTTTCCCTGTGGGAATTCAAGAAGTAGATTATGAAATTGTCAACTATCTCGGCGGCTCGCTCGAAAAATGGCCGTATTCCCGATCTTTAACCGTTTTTATTCTACGAGCAGTCAGCCCCTTTGTTCGGCTGTCATAACTGAACGCCTGTTAATTCTTTGCGGAATGACCAAAGATGAACGCCCGTATCACGATTGTGGACCTGCTCAACGCCAAGCAGCAGCGACGGCCGATTGTAGCAGTCAGTTGCTACGATTACACCACCGCGCGTCTGGTCGCGCAGGCCCAGGCCGACATGATTCTGGTCGGCGATTCCGCCGCCCAGCTGGTCCTGGGACATGATTGCACACTCCCCGTGTCACTGGACTTCATGGTGACGATCACCGCCGCCGTTCGCCGCGCCGCCCCAGACCTCTTCCTCGTCGCGGATATGCCTTTCCTATCTTACCAAACCAGTGCCGCGGATGCGATTCGAAACGCCGGCCGATTCCTGACCGAAGCAGGCGTCCAGATGGTGAAGTTCGAAGTGACGAACGCCTATCTCGACACCATCCGCGCCGTCAGCAACGCCGGGATCCCGGTGATGGCGCACATCGGCATTCTCCCCCAGTGGATCACGACCATGGGCCGCTTCCGCGCCGAGGGCACGACCGCTGAGGCCGCCATGGAACTGGTCCGAACCGCCGAGCAGATGGTTCGGGCAGGAGCTGCCGCATTCCTGATCGAGGGAACGGCTGCGGAAGTTGCCCAAGTTATCACAGAGCGGTCCCCCGTGCCGGTGATCAGTTGCGGCTCAGGCCCCGGCTGCGACGGACAGATCCTGGTCGCCCCCGACATTCTGGGCTTGGCCACAGAGCAGTCTCCCAGGTTCGCCAAAGCCTTCGGAGACCTGGGCATTCGATCCATCGAGGCCTTCCGAGCCTATGGAGAGGCCGTGCGGACGCGGCACTTCCCCGATTCCGACCACAGCTACCATATGAAAGCCGGCCAGTTGCAGAAGCTTGAGGAGATGCTCCGAGAGAACAGATAGAAGGCAGACGTCGGGCCAAGGCCTTGGCATGTGTGCGAATCGTCGCAGACTAGCGACGGGCCCGACTCCTGGCCGTCGGGGTGTCGGCTTCGTCGTCCGAGATCATATCCTCAACCTCGTCGATCAACGCATCGGCAGGGAACTGGGCCCCAGGGCAACGTCGCACGGCGTCCTTGAGTGAATCGGCCAGATACCGACAGCAGATCCCCACACCGGCACTCCGCATAGGCAGGCCAGGACGAGCGACTTCCCACCACGTTCCGTCGAGTCGCTCGTGGAGGATCAGCAGAAGCCCCGGATCGTTCTCTTCGTTGCCTCTCACGTCGCCCCGCGACCGAATGCCCAGGAACTCGAGGACGGACTGTTGAGCACACTGTCTGCGCCACAAATCCAGGAGGTCCTCGAAACGCATGATGGATGACCCGTTCACGTTGACCCTCGCACTGCCGGAATACCGCCCTTGACTGCCGCGTCATGCCCGTGCGACGCACCGACCGTCAATCAGATTACAGCAGCATCATGCGAGGTAACTAGGAAAATGCTACAGTTCCATGGTTTTCATGTTAATGTGGGCAATCTGTCGATCAGGATTTTCCGTTTGTAGCGAAAATAACGGCCGACCTCCTCGCGTTCGTCGCCCATGATGACAGGTCTCCTCGGAAGATCCGGCCCCACGGGAGAGCTAGGTGACGGACTGGCTCAGCGTGAAATACAACGCCAGTTTGGCTTCGTTTCGATCCGTCAGCGGCTGGTACCAGCACTTGGGGTATTGCGTGCGAAGAGGATCCTCCTTCGGCCAATGCTGCCTGGCCATGGCCTTCAGGGCGAGTCTGGCGACGCCTCTGGACTTGGCGGCCGCCATTACCCGCGGGCCGAAGTCGCCCTGGAAGAACGTTGCGAAGTTGATGGGAAACAGGATCGAGTCGAAGTCGTATCGCCGTACGCCCGC
>JAAYVJ010000346.1 GCA_012517265.1 Planctomycetota bacterium
GCGTTCGGCCGAGCCCTTGACCATCGCGCCGAGCGAGCCCATGCCGCGGTACTCCTTGAACTGCCGGCCCTTGTAGATGACCAGTTGGCCGGGGCTTTCCTTGAGCCCTGCGAACAACGAGCCGATCATCACGCACGAGGCCCCGGCGGCGATGGCCTTGGTGATGTCGCCGGACTGGCGGATGCCGCCGTCGGCGATGACCGGGACGCCCTGCTTGTTGGCGACCTCGGCACAGTCCATGATCGCGGTGACCTGGGGAACGCCCACGCCGGAGATGATCCGGGTCGTGCAGATGGCGCCGGGACCAATGCCGACCTTGACCGCGTCGGCGCCGGCGTCGATCAGCTCCCGGGCCGCGTCGCCTGTGGCGATGTTGCCGGCGATCACGTCGATCTTGAAACTCTGTTTGATCTTTCTGACGGTGTCGATGACGTTCTGCGTGTGGCCGTGGGCGGTGTCGACGCAGATGATGTCGACGTCCGCTCCAATCAGGTTCTCGACCCGCTCGTATTCGTGCACGCCCACCGCCGCCCCGACCCGCAGGCGGCCCCGGCTGTCCCTGGCGGCTCGCGGGTACTGCTGCACGCGGTCGATGTCCCGCATGGTGATCAGGCCGGCCAGCTCGCCCTTGTTGTTGACCAGGAGCAGCTTCTCGACCTTGTGATACCGCAGGATGCCCTTGGCCTGCTCCAGGCTGGTTCCGGCCGGGCCGGTCACCAGATTGTCCTTTGTCATCACGGAGCTGACCTGCACGTTGAAGTCCTGGAGGAACTTCAGATCCCGGCGGGTCAGGATACCGACGAGCTTCTTGCCCTCGACGATCGGGATGCCCGAGACGTTCTGCTCGCTCATCAATTCCTGGGCCCGGCGGACGGGCTCGTTGGGCGAGAGGGTGACCGGGTCGAGGATCACGCCGTGCTCGGACCGCTTGACCTTGGAGACCTCGCGTTTCTGGGCCTCGATGGAGAGGTTCTTGTGGATGATGCCGATGCCGCCTTCCTGGGCCAGCGCGATGGCCAGGGCGGCTTCGGTGACCGTGTCCATGGCCGCCGAGACGATCGGAATGTTGATCGAGACGTTTCTCGACAATCGGGTGCTCGTGTCGGCCTGATTGGGCACGAAGTCGCTCTTGTTCGGGATCAGAAGGACATCATCGAATGTGATGCCTTCGGCGACGATCTTGTTGCTATTCATGTGCGGCTCCAACTACGCTTCCGCTTCAGACATTCTGAAACGCAATACTATAGTTTCAGGTGACCCAGGCGTCAAACGATTTCGAGACCGTTTTCGGACTCGAAATCCCGCGAGGATTTCTGCCTGAACCTGCGGGCGGAGTCGATAGTATAGATGGCAAGCCCGGGGCAGTCCGGGCGATTTGTGCGTGGTTGAGTCTTATGGGGTGGTTGTAGGAGGATAGATATGAAGTTGCTGCTTTCGAAGAATCTGATCCTGGCATTGTTGGTGGTCGTGGCCTTGTCGGCCGGAACGGTCCTGTTGGCGGGCTACGTCGACGGACCCCGCCAGGGGGCGCAGGCGACTGCCGACTGCAGGTGCGTCGATTGTCCCAAGGCCGGCACCGCCGAGTGCTGCAAGGAAGATGGGACTTGTCCGAAGGCCGGAGATTGCGCAAGTGCTTGTGAAAAAGGGACTTGCCCTGAGAAACCCGTCTCCGGCGGATGTCCGATGAAGGATCATGCCTCCCCCAGCGCCGATGCAGGATGCCCAGTCATGTTGAAGACCCAGTGCGGGTCAGGGGGATGCGCCAAGTAGTCTGTCTCCTATAGCGAATGGCTTCGTTCCACTCAACGATAAGCCCGAGATCTAATTGACCGGCTATTCCGTGACCGTCCAAAGGACAGGCATGGGATGGCCGGCTTTTTTTATGCGCGGATTTGGGGCGGTATTATAATTCAAGGAAAACAGTTCTCGACGCGCCCATTTCGCCGGCCGGAACCAGTCTCTGTGGTGAAGACCGCCCTCAGGGCGTTCTCTGAATCGATGGGACGACTCGGTGGAAGACAGGTCTGATAATCGGTTGGTCGAGCAGGCGATCAACGGCCGGCTTCGGCGGGCCAAGAGGAAACTGGCGGAACTGCTGCAGCGCCACGGGTTTGGTCAGGCAGAATCCCTTGACGACAGGGAGCGGACCGGGTAGAATTCCTTGGCTCTTGGGGACTCCAGAAGCCTGTCCGATGCACTGCGGAAAAGTGTCCATTCGTCGCGGGATTGTGCGATGGGTGGGCGGCAGATACGCGGGGGGACAATAAGCCAAAGACTATTTTATGTGGGGTCGGCCTGCGTGCGCAGCGCCTGACCTCGCTTAACCAAGGAGAAACCGAACAATGGCGACACCTGTCGAAAAATGGGTAGAAGAACAGGCGAGGCTGGCCAAGCCGGACAAGATCCACTGGTGCGATGGCTCGGAAGAAGAAGCCCGCAAGCTCATGGAGATCGGCATGAAGCAGGAGAAGATCGGGGATACGCCCGTCTTCCAGGAGCTCAATCACAAGACCTGGCCGAACGCTTACCTGCACCGCAGCCATCCGACCGATGTCGCCCGCACGGAGCAGTTGACGTTCGTTTGCCATCCGACGAAGGACCAGGCCGGTCCGAACAACAACTGGATGGCCCCGGCCGAGGCCAAAGAGAAGCTGACCAAACTCACCGACGGCTGCATGAAGGGCAAGACCATGTACGTGCTGCCC
>JAAYVJ010000042.1 GCA_012517265.1 Planctomycetota bacterium
CCGCTGGATCCGGCGGATCTCGAAAAGGGCGTTACGTTCACGGCCCTGGACATCACGGCCCGCAAGAGGGCGGAAGAGGAGCTGCGGAACATCTTCACGCTCTCTCTGGACATGATCTGCATCGCGGATCTGCGCACGGGCACGTTCACGAAGGTCAATCCGGCATTCGAGCGGGTCCTGGGCTACAGCGAACAGGAACTCCTGAGTCGTCCCTTCGTGGAGTTCGTCCATCCCGACGACATGGCTCGTACGGCTGCGGTTCTCCAGAACGAGTTGTCCCGAGGCGAGCACGTGTACCGCTTCGAGAACCGCTATCGGTGCAAGGATGGTTCCTACCGCTGGCTCACTTGGACCTCTCGTCCCCAAGTTGAACAGGGTTTGACCTACGCTGTCGCACACGACATCACCGACCGCAAGCAGGCGGAAGAGGCTTTGCAGCACGAGCGCGACATGGCCCAAAGGTATCTGGATACGGTCGAGGCCGTCCTCCTCGTGCTGGATGCCGAGGGACGGATCGCGCTGATCAACAGAAAGGGCCGCAGGCTTCTCGGCTACGGTGAAACGGAACTCATCGGTCGCCCATGGTTTTCGACCTGTCTGCCGCAACCGGAGGGGATGGAAACGGTGTACCCTTACTTCCTCCAGCTTATAGCCGGCGAGATCGAAGGGGCGGCCTACTTTGAGAATCCCGTCCTCAGACGCGACGGATCGCTGCGTCAGATCGCCTGGCACAATGCTCTTCTGCGCGACGAGCAGGGCCAAATCAACGGCATCTTGAGCGCGGGCGAGGATATCACGGAACGGAGGCTTGCCGAGGAATCGCTCAAGCGTCAGAGCAGCCGGCTCCAGGAGAGCGAGCGGAGACTTCGCACGCTGATGGGCAATCTGCCGGGCCTGGTCTATCGCTGCGCAAACGAACCCGACTGGCCGTTCGAATTCGTCAGCGAGGGTTCCCTGACCCTGACGGGTTACAGACCCGAGGAGATCACCACCGGCGGAACGGTTCTTTACGGGAACCTGATCCACCCTGAGGATCGGCAGCGGGTGTGGGACACGGTCCAGAAGGCGGTCCGTGGCGGGACGTCGTTCGACATCGAATACCGAATCTTCACAAAAGACGGAACGGAGAAGTGGGTGTTCGAGCGGGGAAGAGCCGTCCCCGCCGGCGACGGGGCGCCCCGCCTGGAGGGGTTCATCACCGATGTCACTCAGGCCAAGCTGGCGACCGAGGCCCTGAAGGAGAAGGAGTATCTGCTGTCCGAATCGCAGCGGATGGGTCGCATCGGAAGCTGGAGCGTGGATCTGGCCACCAATACCTTGACCTGGACCCGGGAGACCTATCGTCTCTATGACGTTTCGCCCGAGACGTTCGTGCCTTCGTCCGAGACGTTCTACGATCTGGTGCATCCGGACGACCGCGAGCGAATGCGGGAGTCGATCCGAGCCATGCTGGCGGGCGAACATCCCAACGCGACGGAGTTCCGCGTCGTCCTTCCGGACGGTTCCATACGCGTTCTGAGCGGCCGGGGGGAACTGATCATCGATGATGCCGGCCGCCCCGTCCGGGTGGTCGGCACCGTGCAGGACATCACCGAGTCGAAACGGGCGGAGGAGACGCTGCGGGCGTTGAACGAGCATCTGGAGCAGTTGGTCGCCCGGCGAACGGAAGACCTGACCCGGACCGTCACCCGGCTTCAGCAACTGACCTGGGAACTGTCGAAGACCGAGGATCGCGAACGCAGACGCATCGCGGACATTCTCCACGACGACGTGCAGCAGACGCTGGCGGCGGCCCGTTTCCACCTGAGTCTGCTCAGTGCCGAGCCGCGAAGCCCGGAGGAATCCCGCGAGCTGATCCAACAGATCAAACAGATGCTCAAGGAGGCGATCGAGAAAGCCCGCAGCCTGTCCCACGAGCTCAGTCCCGCCCTCTATCAGGTCGATCTGGGGGAGATCCTGAACTCGCTGGCCCGCCACATGCGGGACAAGCATGGACTCGCCGTCCGGGTCGAGGTCTTCGGGCGGGTCGAACTGTCCGGCGAGCCGGTCAAGGCCCTTTTGTACAAGGTGGCCCAGGAACTGCTGTTCAACGTCGTCAAGCACGCGGGGACCAAGGAGGCGGTGATTCGCGTCCGGCGCCTGGGGCCCTATGTCACCATGGTGGTGATCGATCATGGGTCGGGATTTCAGCCTCAAGAGCTCGACCGGGCGACGGGATTCGGGCTGTTGGGCATTCGCGAGCGCATCCAGTTGCTCGGCGGCCGGATGAGGATCAAGAGCTCGCCGGGCAGAGGATGCCGGCTGCTGATCGCTGTGCCCGGCGACGCGTGAGACGGGGAGACTGCTCCCGGCGGGGCGGTGTTCTCGCAGGACCGGCGGTGGGAAGCGCAAAACACTGGAAGATCGGCCGCCGGGTGCTATAATGCCCGTCCCATGATCGAGCAGAACCAACAGCAGATCGACGAGCGGCACATGCGACAGGCGATCGACGCGGCGTGCGTGGCCGAGGAGAACGGCGACGTGCCCATCGGCGCCGTCATCGTGCACCAGGGGCGGGTGATCGCCCGCGCGTACAACCAGCGCGAGCAACTCAAGGACCCGACGGCCCACGCGGAGATCGTTGCGTTGACACAGGCGGCCGCGGCGCTGGGATTGTGGCGGCTCCACGGCTGCACGATCTACGTGACGCTCGAGCCGTGCCCGATGTGCGCCGGGGCGCTGGTGATGGCCCGGCTGGACCGGCTCGTCTATGGCTGCACGGATCCGAAGGCCGGCGCCTGCGGCACGTTGTACGACATCTGCCGAGACGGGCGGCTCAACCACCGCCTGGAGGTCACCGCGGGCGTGCTGGCCGAGGACTGCGCGAGCCTGCTGCAGGAGTTCTTCAAACGCCGCCGGCGAGCCAACGACTGAGCGCCAGACCTGGCATGCCCGCAGATCGCCCGCCACCCGGTGTCTTTCGAGTCACTGGGAGCCGCCGGCATCATCCCCCGGTTGTAAAGACCGGGCTACAATTCCATTGTCCGACCATGCGGCCGATTCCTCGGTCGTCCGCACGTGCAGGCTGACGCCTTGTGTCGACATGGGCTTCTGGGGATGGCTGGTGTCCGACATTATGGGGCGTAGTCTCCTGTTGGCGGTGTTACGCCTATTTCGGACATCCTCAAGCTCTGGATGTAGACTCTGTCCATTGCGTCTCTCTTCATAAAAGGAAGCCTACAATTCCGGTTATCGGATCGTGTGGGCGATCCTGGGAATCTCCCTGGACGCGTCGCCCTAGGTCTGA
>JAAYVJ010000347.1 GCA_012517265.1 Planctomycetota bacterium
CGCAGAGCCGGGCCCGGTCTTAGATACGCCACGGCGATCGCATGGCGCGTCCGAGCAGGCGATTGGCTCGATCGTCTGCGACGAACCGTTCCTCCCCCGCGTCCCACGTCACCTTGCGGCCCACCCTGGCGGAGATGTCCGTTAGATTGCACAGAGTCGTGGCACGATGGCTGACGTGAATCCAACCCTCCGTCCCGACGAAGCGAATGCCGTCAGGGTGCGGATTGCCCTCGCTGCTGCAGCTCATCCGCACGCGGTTGTCGTAGAGAACCGCCGTCCGCCACGACGCGGACGTCCTTCTCGGCGACAAACGCCTCCCGATGCTGCGAGTTGATGTTCCCCGCTCCGATCAGAACCAGCACAATGCGGTTGGACGGCGAGGCTGTCCCCTGTCCTCCCCGCACCCCGGTCGCAATGACATGCGGAAAGGCAAAGGCGCCGGCGGCACGTTGCAGGAAGAGTCGTCGTGTCGTTCTATGGTGGCCCATAAGCACATTGTATTCCCTGTCCGCGTCCTCGCTCTTGTGATCCTGGCCATTGCCGCAAGGCGAAACATGCCCGGGGGCAGCACCCTGGGTAATCATCAATCGACAATCATCCATCATCAATCCCGCGATCAACGGGACAGACGATAGTCCGCCGGCTTGAGGCCTTTCTTGAAGCCGCCGAAGCCGATGTTGTTGGGGTTGTACTCGCCGACCATGGTCACGTCGGCCTTGGCCGGGATCTTGTCCTCCAGACCTACGGCCCAGTAGCAGGCGTTGACCAGGAGCCGGCGGAAATTCTCATCCTTCAAGTCGCCGGCGTGGCCCATCGTGGTCGTGAAGATCTTGGCGGCCTTGCCGGACTCGCCTGTGTAGGTCTTCGTCCAAGCGACCGGGAGGGGCTTCTTCTCCGTGTTGGGCTTGTCGTCCGGGTTCATGCCGACCAGGGGTTGGCCCATGAGGACCGGCTTGCAGTCGCCGAAGAGGGTCGTCAGGCCGTAGACGTCCGAGGGACCCCAGATCTTGTCCACGCCCTTGAGGATCGGGCAGTCGGCCATCCCTTCGGCGGGATAGGCGAGCGTGCTCTCCTTCTGGTGGTCGCCGTAATGGCTGATCCAGGTTTCGCCCAGGACCTGCCGGCCGTAGCCGCCCTCGAACCCCTTCTCGCGGTTCGCCCAGCTCCACTTGGCGTAGGGACTGGTCGAGCCCGCCTTGTAGCTGAACGCGTGGGTGGCGGTCCGCAGGGCGATGATGGGCTTGCCCGAGTTGGTGTAGTCCATGATGTGCTTCATCTGCTCGTCGGGCAGCTCGCGAAAGCGGGTGAACAGGACCATCAGGTCGGCGTCTTCGAGGTTCTGCAGGCCGGGGATGTTGTCCACGGTGATCGGGTCGATCTGCCCGGTTTCCTTGTTGATCGCGAACAGGACGGTGCAGCGGAAGCCGTGACGGGTCGCGAGGATCCTGGCCAGCATGGGCATCGACTCTTCCGAACGGTACTCCTCATCCCCGGTCACAAAGACGATGTTCTTGCCCTGTCCCGGCCCGTCGCCCCCGGCGTATACGACCCAGGGTTGTTCCTGGCCCCTCAGCAGACTCGTCATGGAGATCGCCGCCCAAACCGCCGCCACGCAGATCTTCACACGTGTCCACTCCATATTCATCCCTTCCCAATGCGAGGTTCACCGGGCTCGGCGCGGTCTCTCGGGGCCGTCTTGACCGTATCCCATTGTGTCTATTCTCCAGCCGCCCTTGCGACAAGTCAAGTCATTGCTCGGCCCGCCGCAAGCAGACCGGTCACTTCTTCCGGCCGAGCCGGACTTCCTCCAGATTCGCCTTGGCCGGGGAGACATTCGCGGTGAAGTTGCCGATCGTCTCGCACGGGTAGTCTTCGCACAAGGCGCAGTTCTTGACCCGGTGGGCCAGGCCGCACTGGCGAATCTCGCACTCGCTGCAATGGCCGATGTGGACGCCGTTGAGCATCAGGCACCCCACGCAGTTGATCGCCTCCGGCGCAAGCTCCACCTTGAACTGTTCGGACCACTCGGCGGCGGTCTTGACCCGAAGGGCCTGGTCGTCGGTCTTGTGAGCGATCCTCGCGGGACAGACACCACAGTCCAGCCCGCACATGGCAAGCATTTTATGCATCTGGTTCTCCCCTGGAGCGGCTGCAATCGCATCCTGCCCCTGTGTACGTTCAAGGCGATCTCCAACCGTCTACGGATCCAAGGTGACATTCTACAAGAATACCGCGTCGGAGGCAACAGGGACTGTCCCATTTCGCGTCGTTGCCTGATCGCCCTGCGAGCGGATACAATGGACGGTCAATCGGAACGCAATTGTGGTCTATGCAGATGAAAGGACCGGGCATGTTTGAATCGCACACAGGGAGACAGTCAGCCCTCCAACAACTCGCGTTGTTCGTGGGAATCGTGACGATCGTCGCTGGGGGGTGTGTCTCGGCGGCTCCGGTTGCGCCGATCTCGCTGCATCCGCAGAACCCCCACTACTTATTCTGGCGGGACAAACCGACGATCCTGATCACGTCGGGAGAACACTACGGCGCCGTGCTCAACCGAGCCTTCGATTACAGACGGTATCTGGACACGCTCCAATCCTACGGCTTCAATCTCACACGCACCTTCAGCGGGGCCTACTGCGAGAAGGTCGGCAATTTCAACATCGAGAAGAACACCCTGGCCCCGGCGGCGGGCGATCTGCTGTGCCCCTGGGCCAGGAGCGACCAGGGCGGCTACCCCGGCGGCGGCAACAAGTTCGACCTGACCCGCTGGGACGGGGACTACCTCCGGCGGCTGACCGATTTCGTCCGCGAGGCGGGCCGGCGGGGCATCGTAGTCGAGATGGTGCTGTTCTGCCCGTTCTACGAGGACTCGATGTGGGACCTGAGCCCGATGAACGCCCGCAACAACGTCAACGGCGTCGGCACGATGCCCCGGACCGAGGTCTACACGCTCAAGCATCCGGATCTGCTGACGGTGCAGGATGCGATGGTTCGACACGTCGTCGGGGCGTTGAAGGATTTCGACAACCTCTACTACGAGATCTGCAACGAGCCTTACTTCGGCGGCGTGACCGAGGACTGGCAGGTTCACATCGCCGAGACGATCGCCTCGGCTGAGGCGGGCTTCGAGCACAAGCACCTGATCGCACAGAACATCGCCAACAACACCAAAAAGATCGAGAACCCCAATCCTCGCGTTTCAATCTTCAACTTCCACTACGCCAAGCCCCCGGTGGCGGTGGCGGAGAACTACCAGCTCAACCGCGTCATAGCGGATGACGAGACCGGATTCTCAGGCGACGACCGCGTCAAGCCCTACCGCCTGGAGGGCTGGGATTTCATTCTCGCCGGCGGAGCGGTCTACAGCAATCTCGATTACTCCTTCGCCGTAGGGCACGAGGACGGCAGCAACAAGATCAATGCCCCCGGCGGCGGCGGACCCGAGTTGCAGGGTCAACTGCGAATCCTCAAAGACTTCATCCACAAGTTCGATTTCGTGCGGATGAAGCCGGACAATTCCATTGTCAAGACCGCCTTGCCCCAGGGGATCACGGCCCGCGTACTCGCCGAACCGGGGCGGGCTTACGCCGTGTACGTCAACGGTGGGGGGTTGACAGAACTCTCGCTCGACCTGCCGCCGGGCCAGTACGGGGCCGAATGGGTGAACACCAGGACCGGACGGACCGACAAAGCCGAGCCATTTCAGCACGAAGGCGACGCCCGAACGCTCCAGCCTCCGGCGTACAGCGACGACATCGCCCTGCGGCTCATCCGGCTCACCCCGCCCCGGAACGAACGGGCCCTGCTCTTTCACAGCGACTTCGATGGCCAGGACCTCGAGGGCTGGCAGGTTTCGGGCAATCCGCCCGCGGTCGTGCACGGCGCAGCCCGCGCGGGGGCTGGCGCGATGAGGACGTCGCTCGACAGAAACAGGGATCGGTTCCCCAACCGCACGGAGATCCAGGGGCCCAAGGCCGAGATCGGGGAAGAGTACTGGTACGGCTTCAGCATCCTGCTCCCGGAAGACTACGTTCCCGATCGAATCTGGGAAATCGTCGCTCAGTGGCAAGGGGTTCCCGATTCCGACCTGGGCGAAAAATGGCGAAACCCGGTCCTGGCTCTGTCCACCACGGGCGGACGGTGGAGCTGGGTGAGTCGCTGGGACGCCAAGCGGAACACGTTCGAGACCGGAAAACGTGAATACGGCGGGGTACACGAATACGACCTGGGCGATTACGCCAAAGGCGTCTGGACGGACTGGGTGGTCCATGTCAGATGGTCGTATGGACCCGAAGGGTTCCTGAACATCTGGAAGAACGGGCAACTCGTAGTCGACCAGAACGGCCCCAACGCATTCAACGACGCCCAAGGCCCCTTCTTCAAGATGGGGCTGTATAAGGGCTGGAACGATCCGAAAGCCGCAGGCGATGCCGTTGCCGCGCGGGTGCTCTACCACGACGAATTCCGAATGGGCGGCGCCGACGCGACGTATGACGACGTCGCCCCCGGCCCCCGTTGAAACTCCATGCGTGGATTGCCCATTGAGGCCGCCGGAAAACGGCGGTATAATTGCCGACAATGCAGGCTGAGGACGACATTTTGAGTTTGTGGGAGGCCAGCAGTGCCCAATCGGCTCGCGAGGGGCATCGGGCCGTGATCCTCCAACCTGGAGCCCTGGGCGACTGTATTCTGACCCTGCCTCTAGTGAAGCTGGTCCGAGAGGCCTTCGACTTGGGCGGCGTCGATCTGATCGGCCACGCCGAGTATGTCGGCATCTTGCCCGGACGCAGTTGCGTGGACGGCGTTCGCTCCATCGACTCGGTCGATCTGCACCGGATGTTCGTCGAGCCCATGCGGTTCGATCTGGTCGACCATGACCCGCTGATCCACCTTTTCGCCGGCTATTCCTGGATCATCACGTTCCTGGGCGAACCCGGGAGCGACTTCGAGCAGAACCTGATCTTCACGACCAATTGCAGCCACAGCGCCGAGGTGGTGACACTGCCGCTCAAGCCCCCCCCCGAGGCGAAGCAGCACATCGCCGAGTTGTACGCCGAGCAGTTCGCCCGGCAGAGCGGCTTGCCCCTGGAGAAGGCCCTTGTGGACCCGAACGCCGTCCAGATCCGGATCGGCCAGGCCGATCGCGACCTGGGCGTCGAGCTCCTGGAGCAGGTGGGGATCGATTTGTCCAAACGGCTCGTGGTCATCCAGCCCGGCAGCGGCGGCCAGAAGAAGTGCTGGCACCTGGAGAACTTTTTGAACATCGCCAGGACGCTGCGCAGTCCCGATATCGAGGTCCTGTTTCTGCTTGGCCCTGCCGAGGTCGAGCGACTGCGGCCCTCGGAGAAGGTGCAAATTCACGGCGTAACCCGATGCGTGGCGCACTTGTCTTTGCCGCAGGTCATCGGGCTGCTCAGTTGCGCCGACGCCTTCGTAGGAAACGACAGCGGCGTAACCCATCTGGCCGCGGGAATCGGTCTGCGGACTATCGCCCTGTTTGGCCCGACCGACCCGGCCGTCTACCGGCCGCTGGGCCCGCGGGTCACAGTGGTCCAGGGAGAGGGAAACGGATTTGCCGAGAAGGCGTCGCCCGAGCTGCAAAAGACGGTCCTGAACAACCTGGCTTTCTGACAAAGGACGCAGAGCCGGGGGGCCGGACACAATCGTCCCGGCGTCCTGCCAATCCGATTGACTGTCGGCCTGCGAACCCTATGATAGCGGCTCTGACGCGTACCGATATGACGACTCCTGTGGTAGACGGATTTGATGAATACTTCCACCCAAGAACGAACGTTGCGTGAGATCGCCGAGCACGTCGGCGGACGCGTGTGCGGCGATCCCGACACCGTCATCCGCTCAGCCGCGACCCTGAGCGAAGCCCATGCCGGGGATATCACGTTTCTGGCCAATCGCAAGTACGAGCGGCAACTGGAGACCACTGAAGCCGGCGCCGTGATCGTCGGCCGGGAGATGCCCGGCCTGCGAGTGCCTCTTCTTGTGGTCGAAGACCCCTATTTCGCTTTCACCCAGGTCCTCGTGCTCTTGCACGGGCACCGCCGGCACAAGGCGGTGGGCGTCAGTCCCCGGGCCAGCATCGCCCCCACCGCCGTGATCGGAGCGGATTGTCATATCCACGACTTCGTCACGGTGGCGGACAATGTTCGCATCGGCAATGGCTGCGTAATCTACCCTTGTGTCTACATCGGTGAAGGTGCCCACATCGGCAATGGGACCGTGATCGACGCCAACGCGGTCATCCATGAGGGCAGTCGCGTGGGCAGCCGGGTCATCATCCACGCCAATGCGACCATCGGGTCCGACGGGTTCGGCTTCGCCACCCACGACGGCGTTCACCACAAGATCCCGCAGATCGGCATCGTGGTCATTGAGGACGACGTGGAAATCGGCGCTTCGTGCAGCATTGAGAGGGGAACGCTCGGTGAGACGGTCATCGGCCAAGGCAGTAAAGTGGGAGACCTGGTGACCATCGGTCACGGCGCCAGGGTGGGCCCCCACAGCCTGCTCGTCGCACAGGTGGGCATCGCCGGCTCGGCCACCCTCGGGCATCATTGCGTCCTGGGCGGGCAGGTCGGCGTGGTCGGCCACATCAAGATCGGCAACCACGTCACGATCGGAGCACAGGCCGGCGTCATCAACAGCATCCCGGACGGCGAGACCGTGGCCGGGGCCCCTGCCATCGACGTGAACAACGCCCGGCGGGCCTACGCGATGATCCCCTACCTGCCCCAGATGCGACAGGAGATCCGCAGCCTCCAGAACCAACTGGAGAAACTGGCCGCCGCCGTCAATGGAGGCGCCGCCGGGCCGGGCGGCGACAAGGAGCCCGACGATTCCGCTCAGTCACAGGATGTCGAGTGAATACGGATCGATGCAACCGAGCCGTTGCTGAGCCGGGGGTGGTCGGTCTGATCGCCGGGGGCGGAAGACTCCCATTCCTGGTCGCCGCCGGGGCACGGCGTCACGGCCTGCGGGTCGTGTGCGTCGGCCTGGCGGGATACGTCGACGAGCCGCTGGCCGGCGAAGTCGACACGTTCTATTCCGTGGCGGTCGCCCGCCCGGGCAGTTGGTTGCGAAAGCTCCGCCGCCACGGCGTCACGCGCGCCGTCATGGTCGGGCGAGTCACCAAGTCGCACCTGTTCACTCCGCGGCGGATCCTGCAGTATCTTCCCGACTGGCGGGCCTTTCGGATCTTCTACTGGCGGCTGCGGGGCAAGAGCATACAAACGGACACCCTGCTGTCGGCGCTGGCGGATGAGCTGGCCGCCGGCGGCGTGATTCTGGAGAACTCAACGATGTACTGCCAGGACTCCCTCGCCGAGCCGCGCGTCATGACGCAGCGAAAACCCTCGTCCCAGGTCGAACGGGACATCGAGTTCGGCTGGCCGCTGGCCAAGAAGCTCGGCGAGCTCGACATCGGTCAGGCCATCGCGGTCAAGGAACAGGAAGTGATTGCGGTGGAGGCGATCGAGGGCACCGCCGAGATGATCAAGCGGGCGGGTCAGTTCTGCAAGGCCGGGGGCTGGACCCTGATCAAGACCGCCAAACCCAAACAGGACATGCGATTCGACGTGCCCTGCGTGGGCCCCGACACCATTCGCGACCTCGCCGCCGGGGGAGGCAGGTGCCTGGTGATCGAGGCCGGCAAGACGCTCATCCTCGACAAGTCTCAAACCTTGGATCTGGCCAACCAATTGGGCGTCGTGGTCATCGGAGTCCAAGGCTCGCTGGAGCGTCCTTGAACAGGC
>JAAYVJ010000348.1 GCA_012517265.1 Planctomycetota bacterium
CGTCGTTGAGGATGGGCGAGCCGCGGACCACGTACGTGAGCTTCTCGCGGGGCATCCGCTCGACGAGCAGCCTGTCGAAAACGATCTCGCCGGTGTTGTCGCCGAGGAAGAGGATGTCCCTCGCTTGCGCGATCGCCTGCTTCAACGCCTCCAGAGCCTCGTGGTCCAGCGGCTCCGTCAGGGAGCGCAGGATCGTGTCGTGCACCATGCCCTGCTCGACGTTGGAATTGACGCCGAAGTCGATGATGTTGCCCGCGATGGACAGACGAACCGCGGCCTCGAACGGATCGGGCGAGTTCTCGACCCGCTCCTTCAACTCGGGATACAGCCCCAGGGCGAACTCGTTGTAGTGGTTCTTCACCTCCAGATACGGGTCCGCCACGCCGGTGAACTGACGCAGGAAACGATGGATCTGCTGCGCCATGGCCGGGGGGCTTTGCCGCATGTCCATCCGCTGCCACATCCCGAGCAACTCGCGAAGCACCCGCTCGTGCATCGCCTCGTCGTCGGTAATCATCCGCACCGAATCCAGCACCTGCCGGATCGAGCACGGGACACAGTCAAAAAACGTCCGCATAGAACCCTGTCAAACGACTCGCCCGAACCGACGCAGAGCGAAGCCTCCTCCAAGGAAGAACCGCCCGCCGGCCTCGGCGAGAAAAAGGGTATTATGCAGATTCACCGGAAAAAGGCAAACACCGCCTGGGCACAATGGCGTTCTTGCCGCCACGAGGACCGAGCCAACTCAAGTTCATCTGCAACCGGCGAGCCATAGTCCGGCCAGGCTCGCCAGATCGTCAAAACCTACAGCGCCGGCCAAGCCCACCTGCCGCCACTGAGCAGCCAGACGGCCGAAATCCCGGAGATCCACCCGACCATCGGCGTTGAGATCGCCTTCGGCAAGTTCCCATGCCAGCCGGGGATAACCGCTTTCCGCGGGCAGATTCCAGATGTCCTGAGTCCCGTTGGTTTCCTCCCCCAGGAAATCCCATCCGGCAGCCAGGTACATCGACAGGCGGCTCATCTCCGCGGTGCTCTTGCCGTCGCCGCCGGCGCTGGCGGTGCAGCCGGTCGCCTCGATGTCCCAGAACGAGTACTGCGTCTGGCTCTTGTCGTTGGTTCCCACGAGGCCGCCGGAATTGACGCCGTAGACGGGCCCGCACGCGTAGCTGCGCAGGATCGTGCCCGGTATATAGACGATGCAATGGCAATTGGGGCCGTTGCAGCCGGCCAAACCGCCCACGTAGATCGTCGCCTTGACATCTGCCGCGGAATAACAATCGCTGACGGTTCCGCCGCTGTTGAGCCCCATGAGTCCGCCGACATAGGTTCCCCCTCGCACCACCCCCGCGGCGCAGCAGCGTTCGACCTCGCACGAGAGGTTTTCGCCAAGCAGACCGCCCACGCAGAGGTCCCCGCGGACGGAGCAGCAAGCCCGGCAATCCCTCACCATCTTCACGTTCTGGCTCTCGCCGATCAGGCCACCGATCCGGTAGGACGATTCGGGTCCCTGCACGCGGCCTCTCGCCCCGCAGCGTTCGACCCGCCCGAAGTAGGACTGTCCGATCAACCCGCCGACCCGAGACATCCCCTGCACGACCACGTCCGCGGTGCAACCGGCGATTGTGCCCCCGTCGTTCCTGCCGACCAGACCGCCGACAAAGCTCATTCCCAAAACGCCGCCGGCCTTCACGTGGCAGTTCGACACGGTCCCTTCCCGCAGTGAGCCGACCAGGGCACCGATGTACCGACCCGCCTCGCTCGCGACGTTGGGGTCCGCCAGAGTCAGGTTCTCAATTCGAGCGTCCAGGCCCTCGACCAGCCCGAACAGGCCGAGATAGCCGCTGAAATCCGAAAGTTGGCGGAAGTTGGCGATGGTTTTGTGATTGCCGTCGAAGACGCCGGTGAATGGGCCATCGTCGACCGTTCCGATGATATGCGCTTCCGTTGGATCCCAGGCTTTCAGATCAATGTCCGCTGTGAGCCTGAAGTGCCCGCCCCAGTCGTCCGGCCGGGCGATGAGCGAGTCCAGATGGTCGGCGGTTGAGATCAGATACGGATTGTCGGCGGTCCCAGAACCTCCGCCGTATCGTGCCTCGGCGGGCAATGCAAAAACGGCCACCAGGAGCGCAAGACAGGAAACCCACACCAACCGCGGGGCAACAGACCTGCGGACCATCGAACCACCCTCCTACCATCCTCCCCGGCACAGGCATCGAAGACCGGCGACTGCCGTCGGCCCACGAAGCCCCGGAACATGCGATATTACCAGAAACTCCCGATCAAATCAAGCGAGAATCCCCGCTTTGATGTCGGGGAATTCCGCCGGCAAGACCAGGGGGCAGAAGATCCCGTGCGACAGACCACGCAAGCCTCTTTGAATGCTGGAAATTCCTTGTGTTTCGGCTGCATTTCTGGTATACTCTCAGAGTCCTGCGCGACACAGGTCTGTCTACGCAAGATGGGGTGGTTGGCGAGCCGCATCCCACGCCATGTGCCGTAAGCAGTCAGGGGAGTAGCCCGGGTGGGCGGGCGACACAGACACAACGGAGGAGGTATCCAAATGAATCGTCACAGCACTCAGCGAACGAAGTTGTGGGCCATCCTGTCGGTGGTCTGCGTGGGGGCAAGCGGTGTACTGGCTGCCGAAGGCGACGGCCGTGCGACCTATCCGGCAGGGTTTGCGCCGGGGACCCGTGTGGTCCTGCTCGCCGACGCGCCGACCGTCGGCGAAGGTCTCAAGTCCGGCATGGGCGGCACAATCCTCTGCTGCGACACCGACGACTGCACGGGATCGCTCTTGGTGAGCTGGGACCTGTGGACGGCCGGCAAGGGCGAGGAAGGCCATTGCGCGACGTCGCTGGTCGGGCAGTATCCCCCCGGCTCTGCGGCCTGGGTCGATCCCCAGGCCGTCCTGTTGGGCAGGCCTTTCGACAAGATCGGCATTCTCCGCCAGAGCCAGGCCGGCTGTCTCTTCCTGGAGACCGAGGAAGCGGAGTTGTTCAACCTCGCGGTCGGACCGGAATTCCTGGAGCAATGGCCGGTGGTCCTGCCGGGCAACCGCGTGCGGGTTCGCGGCCTTCTCAACGCCAGCCAGCCGGCCCCGAACGTCAAGCGGGCGTGCCCCCAGCATGACGGCGACGTCTATCATCCGATCCTGACCGATGCCGGTTGGACGGGCGAATCCTGCTGCGACCCCTTCGTCTGCGGGTTCCTGTACGGCGATCGCGTCGTCCTGGTGGGCGAGTCGAATCCCAACGGCGCCGTGGATCTGCCGCGAGGCGCCTCGGGCACCATCATCTGCTGCAACGCCCGGGCGGACAACTCCGTCCTGGTCAGTTGGGACCTTTGGGCCAACGGCGGCTCCGACGACGACTATACGATGTGCAACGAGCGGCTGGCCGGACTCTTCCCGCCGGGCTCCACATGCTGGGTCCCCGTGCAGGACCTTGCCAAGTGCATCCAAACCCATTGCGGAACCGTGCAGCAACTGAGCATCTGCTCGACGGGCCAATGCCAGGACATCCTGGGCGTCGGGCTGTTCGTCAAGAACGAAGGGCTCTATTACCTGCCGGACCTGGTGCCCCAGATTCCGACGCAGACCGGCGACTTCCTCGTGTCCGGCCTGTACGCCCCCTACGCCGCCCTTCCGGACGGACTGGTCGTCACTTCGACCGTCGGGCCCCAGAAAGCTCTGGCCGCGGTGATTCTGCACTCGATCCTCCTGTCGTGCCCCCAGACCGGCTGCTGCAAACCGGCCTATGCCCAGGGCGACCGCGTTCGCCTGCTCGTCGATGAGCCCGGCGGCGCCGAAGGGCTGTTCGCCGATGCCGGCGGCACGGTGATCTGCTGCAACGCCAACGACCCTTGCACGCCGATCCTAGTCAGTTGGGATCTGTGGACTAACGGCCACGACGACGATGACGTTTGCACCTGCTGCAAGCCGATTCCGTGGTATCGCGACAAGTCCGCATGGTGGATGGCCTGCAAGGAAATCGAACCCATCAAGAAGCCCGACCTGTACGACGCAGGCGAATCGTATCGCGGCTTCACGCCCCCGAGCGTCACAGCCGGCATGGCCGGCCAGGGCCTGGCCATCACAGGCTTGATCGCCAACCGCGGCGGCAGCCAGTCCGACGTGTTCTTCGTCGAGATCTACGCCTCGCTCGACGACGAGATCACCGCCGAGGACTACTTCATCGGCCTAGTCGGAATGGACATCGAAGCCGGCGGCATTTCGGACCTGTCCTGGGCCGGCGAGTTCCCGACCGACATCCCGGCGGGCAGCTACCACATCGGCTGGTTGATCGATCCGGACAACTTCGTCAGAGAGGCCAGAGAGAACAACAACACCGCGGTCATCGAAGCCGGCAAGCTCCTCGTCACCGGTCCCTGATCGCTGACCGATCCTTGATGGCATCACGATTGAACACGGCCCCGGGCGAGATCGAATCCGCCCGGGGCCGTTTGTTTCTGTCACATCTCGACGCCAACTCGCTCAGAACATCCAGAAGTCGATGTCCTTGAGCACAGCCCGGCGATGAATCTCGACGATCTCCACAGCCGGGAAATCCTTCGTCGCGTTGCCGCTGAGCCCCTCGATACGAATGATCGTATTCAACGCGACGATCTCTCGCATCGCAGCCCGCACCGGAGCGTCGCCATCCACTGCACGAGCATCGGCATCTCGAAATACCCATGCTCCCGAAAGAAACTGCCCCCCGTTTCCACCCGCCGACAACCGATCTGACTATGCGTACCCATACGACGCTCCCTTCGAAATGAAATGATGATGATAATGACAGCACGGCTGCCCGACAGTCGCGAAGGGGGCGGGATATGAAAGATGCTGCAATCGCAGCGATATGATGACGGTCAACGATTATAATAGAGTCACTTGCCCGCCTTCGTTCTCGTCTTCTATTTGGAGCTATTCTATCACAGGGCTCAGGAATATAATGAAATTCGCTGAACAATCACCAGATGACGCGAGAGGGGCGAATCCGAGTCCATTCCCCGTGATGCTGTGGTATACTGGAATCGCGGCGTGGGCTTTACAGTCGGGCTGAATCGAGGCGTGCGACGAATGACATTCTCTTGCGAGCATTGCGGAAGGCGGTTGACCGTCCCCGCGGGACAGGCGGGAAAGAAAGGCCGATGTCCTCAGTGCAAGAAGGCCCTGGTCATCCCGACGACCATTTCCGAACAGGCAGTCGAACCGATCGGGGCGGCATCCGAGGCGATTGAATCCCCCTCTCCTCTCAATCCTCTGCTGTTCGACGCGATGCCCGCCGAGACGGCCGCCCCGCAGACCCTCGAAGAGCAGAAGGAAAAGCTCAGGGCCCTCCAGGGCGATTACGTGCTGCGAGAACGTGACAAGCCGCCCGAGCGGCCGCTGCCCTGGCCGATCGACATCTTTCTGTACCCCTTGTGCAGGTCCAGCCTGATCATCCTGACGCTAGGGACCCTGATTCCGCTGATCTTGAGGTTCTTCGTGAAACTGACCCGCGAGCTGGCCATGGTGTTCATGCCGGGACTGATTCCCTGGATCGTATCCGTCATCGCGCACTGGGGCGCCCTGCTGCTGTTCGTGCTCTACGTCACGTGGTATGTCGCCGAATGCATTCGAGACAGCGCCGCCGGGGGCATTCGCGCCGCGGATACGACCGCCTCGACCCCAGGCGTCGGAGAGCTGATCGGACAGTCGCTGACCGTTCTGGCCTGCGCGGGTGCTTGCGTCGCTCCGGCGTTCCTCTTCACAAATGGCGACGAGACCGAGCCGCTGTTTTGGATTCTCTACTGCCTCGGAGGGTTCCTCTTTCCCATGGCCCTGCTGGCCGTGACGATGTTCGAGTCACTGCGAGCCCTGAACCCGGTCCTGCTGCTCAGTTCGCTCTTCGGCACGTTCGGACCCTACTGCCTCCTGGCCGCGGTCTGCTGTGCGATCTACCTCCTGCCTCCCTACACAATCCGCTGCCTGCTCGACGAACGCTGGATTCTCGGATATGTCCTGGTGTTCGCGACGTTCTACCTGGCCTTGGTGTTGGCGCACCTGATCGGTCGCTTCTATTGGAAGTACGAAGAACGCCTCAACTGGGACACATAGCCCGAAGGGGGGAGCTCGACTCTCAGCGCCCGCTGCGACCGGCGGTCAACTGCGAAGCGACCGATGCCGTCGCCGCCTTGACCTTCTCCTCGTCGGCCAGATAGTAATGCGTCCTGGGCCGCAGGGCGTCGTCCAACTCGTACACCAGCGGAATGCCGGTGGGGATGTTCAATTCCGTGATCTCCTCGTCGCTGACGCGATCGAGGTACTTGACCATCGCTCGAATGCTGTTGCCGTGGGCGGCGATCAGGACCTTGCGCCCCTGTCTGAGCGCAGGGACGATCGTCTCATGCCAGTACGGCAGGACCCGGTCCAGTGTCGTCTTGAGCGACTCGGTGGCCGGGAGCTGATTCCTGGGCACGTCTGCGTAACGGCGGTCATGCCCTGGATGCCTCGGGTCGCTCGGCGAGAGCGGCTCGGGCGGAATGTCGTAGCTGCGACGCCAGATCTGGACCTGATCGAGTCCGTATTTCTCCGCGGTGTCCTTCTTGTTCAGGCCCTGGAGCGCGCCGTAGTGCCGCTCGTTGAGCTTCCAGGACCGATGGACCGGAATCCACATCAGGTCCATGTCGTCCAGAATGATCCAGAGAGTGCGGATCGCCCGTTTCAGGACGGAAGTGAACGCGACGTCGAAGTCGTACCCGGCCTGCTTGAGCGCCGCCGCAGCCTCGTGCGCTTCCTGCACCCCGCGATCCGTCAGATCGACGTCGGTCCAGCCGGTGAATCGATTCTCGAGATTCCACGTACTCTGCCCATGCCTGACCATCACCAACTTGATCATAGTCCAGAACCCCCTTTTCACACAGGTCAGATATAGAAAAGGCCGCCGATGTCATCACCGGCGGCCTCCCAGCGTTTCTTACACCGAGATCGCGGTTGCCCCGCAACTCATCGCTACAATTCAACCGGCTTGCACAGGTTCTTGTCGCTGGCGGCAACCCGGCCGCAGACCTTGCACATGAACTTGCCGTTGCGGACCAGTTCCTTGTACTCCTCGGGGTTGCTGATCTGGAAACCAAGGTTGTTGAGATAGCAGAGGTGCTTATCGTGCCCCGGATGAGGCATTTCGGTCTTCGCCATGTCTATTCCCTTTCCTACGCCCTTACTAAGCTCCTGTGGCCGGCCGCTTTCACGATTCGCCGGCCGGGTTCCGATTGGCTCGGTTCTCTATGTACACGCGAACGAACCCGAGGGTTCAATTCCCTCGATTCACCAGGAGAAAGTATGACATCGCCCGCAAACAGTCAAGCCGTGGGATTTCCTCGACGCGATTCATCAAGCGGTCTATACTGCCCGGCATGTGAATCACGAACCCAGCAGAATCACACAAGTGCTTGGAGGCAGAAAGAAAATGAACTACCGCAGAGTCATCCCCTGTCTGGACACCAAGAACGGCCGGCTGGTCAAAGGCGTGAATTTCGTCAACCTGAGGGACGTGGGCGACCCCGCCGAGAACGCCGCCGCCTACAGCGAGGCCGGCGCGGACGAACTGGTCTTTCTCGACATCACGGCGACCCTGGAGGGCAGGAAGACCTTCATCGACGCCGTGAAACGGACGGTGGAAAGAACCACAATCCCCTTGACAGTCGGAGGAGGCATCTCCAGTTGCCAGGGGATTGAGGAACTCCTGGCCCTCGGCGTCTCCAAGGTCTCCATGAACACCGCCGCGGTGCGCAATCCCAACCTGGTCCGCGAGGCCGCCACGCGGTTCGGCAGCGACAAGATCACGGTCGCCATCGACACGGCCAAGAACCCCAAGCTGCCCTCAGGTTTCGAGGTCATGGTCAAGGGCGGAACCACCGGCACCGGGATCGACGCGGTCGAATGGGCCAGGAAGGTCGAGGGCCTGGGGGCCGGTGCGATCCTGCCGACGAGCATGGACACCGACGGCAAGCAGACGGGGTACGATATCCCGATGACTCGCGCGATCGCCGACGCCGTGTCGTTGCCTGTGATCGCCTCCGGGGGGGCCGGGGCCCTTGAACACTTGTACGAAGCGATCGATCAGGGGCACGCCGACGCGGTCCTTGTAGCCTCCATCGCGCACTTCGGCACGTTCAGCATCCAGCAGATGAAGGACTATCTGGCCAGCCGGGGCGTGCCCGTGAGGAGATAGGGAGCCCCTGCTTATTGGTCCTTGGCTTTCGCAGCATCCGAGAGCGGCCTCAAAAAGGCCGCTCTTGCGTTTTTCCGCGAAAGTGCCCCGCCGCTTCGGCCGATAGGGAGGAGGGTGACAGTCCATAAGTCCTTATAAGATAGACTGATAGATATATGTTCAGCAGACTCAAGAAAGACGGGTTCCTCCTGAAAACCAAGTTGTTCACGATTCGCTGGTATCCCAGCAATCGCTCCTGCCTCCCCGCCGGCAGTCACCGTCGGCCCCCGCAGCTGATGCCCCCGCTGATGGTCCGCAAGCCCGAGTGGCGCAGATAGGGAACCTCTGTCGCGGGATCTCCCCCGGCGGGTTCCTGGAATTCTGTGTTAAAAAAACGCTTGACGCCCGGCGGCGTTCGCACCATAATGCTCACAGTTCTCGCGGATGTGGCGGAACTGGCAGACGCGCAGGCTTCAGGTGCCTGTGGCCTTACGGCCGTGTAGGTTCGATTCCTATCATCCGCATTCCTCCCCTGGGTAAGAGAGTAGCTGGCCTGCACTCTTTCTGTCCCGGATCGCAACGTTGTCACCAG
>JAAYVJ010000349.1 GCA_012517265.1 Planctomycetota bacterium
CCGCAGTCGCGCCCCCTTGTGAGCGAACGATCCCCACGCTACTCTAACGACGACATGAAGATCCTGTACTGCATTCTGGACAACCGTCTCGGCGGGCCCCATCGGCGGGCTTACGCCGTCTCGTTGCGGCTGCGCCGCCAACGGGTCGAGACCGTCTTTCTGACCGGGCAAAAGACCGACGACGTCTGGCAGCCCGCCGGGGAGACGGTGTTCCATCTGAGGGACATTCAGTTCCTCCAGCGGCGTCATCCTGTGCTGAACTTCATCCGCTTCCTCTTCCGCCTGCCCTGCAATATCCGCGAGATCCGCCACATAATCAGATCGCAGGACATCACGATCGCCCACGTCGACGGTTCGATGAACATCGTGCCGGCCCTCGCGGCCTGGCGGGCGGGGGTCCCGATCGTCTGGCACTACAACGATCACCCGCCGGGACTGGTCAAGGGGCTGCTGGAGAGACTCATGGCCCGCCTGGCCGGGCGGGTGATCGTCCAGAGCGAAGGGCTCAGGCAGTCCCGCACGGCGGATAATTCCCGGCTGCACGACAAGACCTGCGTCCTGCACTCGGCCGTGGATACCGACAATCTCGTCCCGGAGGCATACGATGCCACCGACCGGGCCCGGATACGGGTGGAGCTGGGGGTCCCGGCCGACTGCGTCCTGATCGGTGCGGTCGGCAACGTGAACCGCTGCAAAGGGTATGCGTACCTTCTCCATGCTGCCGCCAAGGTCAAGGAACGGCTGGACGGCGTTCGATTCCTGATCGTGGGCCGCAAGCTGGAGACGGATCTGCCTTATTGGGAAGAGCTTCAGCAACTGACGGCGGAGCTGGGACTTCGGGGAAACGTGGTCTTCGCCGGGTTTCGGGAGGACATCCCGGCAGTTCTGGCCGCCCTGGACGTGTTCGTGATGCCCTCGGTGCTGGAATCCTGCCCGGTGGCCCTATTGGAAGCCATGGCGATGAAGAAACCGGTTGTGGCGACGGACGTGGGGGCTGTTCGCGAAGTGGTGGACCACGGCCGAACCGGATTCGTGGCGCCGCCGGGCGACGGCGAGGCCCTTGCCGAGGCGGTTCTGACCCTCCTGGCGACCCCGGCCGAACGGGTGCGAAACATGGCCGAGCAGGCCCGGAAAACTGTTGAGCAACGGTTCTCGGTTGGTACAATAGCACAGCAGCAGTTGCAGGTGTACCGGGACCTGCTTCAGCGGGGTGTGCGCCACGCCTGAAAGGCCTCCGTGGCGGCTCTTATGGGGGGCCTCATCCTCTGCCTTGGCCACCATCGGAGGAGGAGAAGAAGAAGCCGGGAACCGCAGCAGGGCTTCAAGACGGGAGCCCCTCGCGGATGGGAGCGGCGGCCGGACCGCGCCGGACCGTGTTCTTCCTCTCGGCTGTTCTGGAATTGCCTTCGAGGACGTTTACAAAGTCCTCGATTTCATGTATGAAATCAGGCCTGCGTGCGGTTGTGGGACCGACACGAGGGGTTTTGGGAGATCGGAATGAAGGTCTTTATCAGTGGGGTCGCAGGATTCCTGGGCAGCCACTTGGCGGATGCGTTTCTGGCCGACGGCCACGCCGTCGTCGGCTGCGACAATCTGGCTGGAGGCTACCTCGACAACGTGCCCCGCGACGTCGAGTTTCATCAATACGACTGCAATTACTTCAACTCGATGGTGAAGATCCTCCAGGGCTGCGACGTCGTGTACCACTGCGCGGCCGCGGCGTATGAGGGATTGAGCGTTTTCAGCCCGTATTTTGTGACCAAGAACATCGTGCAAGCGTCGGTCTCGATGATCACCGCGTCGATCGCCAACAACGTCCGGCGATTCATCCTATGTTCGAGCATGGCCCGGTACGGCCGACAGGAGACCACCCCCTTCACCGAAGACATGACGCCCAAACCCCAGGACCCCTATGGCATCGGCAAGCTCGCCACCGAATCGTTCCTCAGGAACCTCGCGGCGATTCACGATATGGAGTACGTCATCGCGGTCCCGCACAACGTGATCGGTCCGCGGCAGAAGTACGACGACCCTTACCGCAACGTCGCCAGCATCATGATCAACCTCATGCTGCAGGGCCGCCAGCCGATCATCTACGGCGACGGGAACCAGAAGCGATGCTTCAGCTTCGTCCAGGACGATATCGAGATCCTCAAGAGGCTCGCCACCGATGAGCGGGTCTGCGGCGAGGTCATCAACATCGGCCCGGACGATGAATTCGTCACGATCAACGAGCTGGCGGCCATCATCGGCCAGATCCTCAAGTTCGACGTCAAGCCCATCTACGTGAGGGGCCGGCCCCAGGAAGTGCTCCTGGCCAACTGCTCGGCCGACAAGGCACGCCGGCTGCTGAATTACCAAGCCCGCGTGAAACTTCGCGACGGCCTGGCCTCCATCGTCGAGTATATCCGCCGGCGCGGAACCCGGCCGTTCAAGTACCATATCGACTTGGAGATCATCAACGAGAAGACGCCGGAAACCTGGAAGAACAAACTATTCTGACGAATGAACCTGGCCGGGACTGGGCCCGGTCGGCGCGCCGTACGGCGGATCATCGAACGGGTGAAGAGGAATTAATACAGTATGGAGAACAGGTCGAGCCTGGGCATCATCATCATCAGCTTCAACGTCTGCAAGCTGCTCAAGGAATGTCTCGAATCGGTCGTCCGCGAGACCCGGGACACGCGATACGAAATCTGGGTGATCGACAACCATTCACGCGACGACAGTGTCCAGATGCTCAAGGAGAGCTTCCCTCAGGTCCGCCTGATCGAGAACACCGAAAACCTCGGCTTCACCCGGGCCAACAACCAGGCGATCGCCAAGTGCCAGTGCGATCTCATCCTGCTCCTGAACCCCGACACCATCATCCAGGACAGGGCCCTGGACAAGATGGTCCGCTTCATGGATGAGAACCCCGACGTTGGGGCCGCGGGCTGCCGCGTCCTGAACGAGGACGGCACCCTCCAGCTCGCCTGCCGGCGGAGCGTCCCCACGCCCGCGGTGGCCTTCTACAAGCTCAGCGGCCTGAGCCGACTGTTCCCCAACAGCAAGGTCATGGCCAGGTATAACCTCACGTACCTCGATCCGAACACTGCCCATGAGGTGGACGCCGTCTCCGGGGCTTTCCTGCTCATTCGCAAACAGGTGGTCGACCGGATCGGCATGCTCGACGAGGAGTTCTGGATCTTCGGCGAGGACATCGACTGGTGCATCCGCACGAAGAAGGCGGGCTGGAAGGTGATGTACTACCCCGACGCCAGCATCATACACTACAAAGGGGTCGGCTGCGGCACCAACAGCCGCAAGACCAGTTACGAGTTCTACCGGGCGATGTACCTGTTCCACAAAAAGCACTTCGCCGAGGATTGCTCGCCGGTCACCAACGGGCTGATCTACGTCGGGATCTTCTTCAAGGCCCTGCTCTCCTGGCGGCGGTTCCTCCCCTCGAAGGCCCGACCCAATTCCTGAGCCGATCGCCGGCGTCACGTTTGGTTCTTCGGTCCGTCAATCGTCGTCCTGTAGCGATTGGTGATGGGCAGTCGGCGGTCCTTGCCGAAGGCCTTGGGCGTGATCCGCACGCCGGGGGCCGACTGTCTTCGCTTGTACTCGTTGCGATCGATCATGCGGATCACCCGCTCCACGGTCTCGGCGGGCAAGCCCGACTCCACCAGCTCCCGTGCGGATTTGTCCTCCTCGACGTAACCGGCGATGATCCGGTCGAGTAGATCGTAATCCGGCAGCGAGTCCGTGTCCTTCTGGTTCGGTCGAAGCTCCGCGCTGGGAATCCTCTTGATGACCGCCACCGGGATCACCTCGCGCCCGGCCCGCTTGTTGATGTACTCGGCCAATTGGTAGATCATCGTCTTGAGAACGTCCTTGATGACGCCAAAACCGCCCGCCGAGTCGCCATACAGCGTGCTGTAGCCGACGGAGACCTCGCTCTTGTTGCCCGTGGTCAGAACGAGCGAGCCGACCTGGTTGCTCAGCGACATCAGGATCATGCCCCGGATACGGGCCTGGAGGTTCTCGTAGGCGATGCCGCTCTCGGTCCAACGCGGGTCGGCCTTGAGCGACTGGCTGAACTGCGTCAGGATCGGCTCGATCGGGATCGCCAGCAAGGGGCAGCCCAGGTTGTCCGCGACGAGCTTGGAGTCGGCAATCGTCTCAGGACTGTTGAACCGCGAGGGCATCGTCACGCATTGGACGTTCTCCGGTCCCAACGCCGCCGCGGCGATGGCGGCCGTGACGGCCGAGTCGATCCCGCCGCTGATGCCCAGGATCGTCTGCTTGAACCCGTTCTTGACGACATAGTCGCGGGTTCCCAGCACGAGCGCTTCATAGATCTCTTCAACCGTATCGGCCGGTTGAGCCGGTTGCGGCTGCAAAGGGGTCACCTTGACCCCCTCGGTGTTCTCGCGGACATCGGCGATCAGCAGATCGTCGTCGAAGGCCTTGGCCTTGGCCGCAAGTTGTCCCGCGGAGTCCATGAGGATGCTCCGCCCGTCGAAGACCAGCTCGTCCTGGCCGCCGACCAGATTGCAGTAGGCTACGGCGCAGTCGAACACGTCCGTGCACTGGGTGATGACCTCCTCCCGGCGGGAGATCTTCCCTACGTCGAACGGCGAGGCGGAGATGTTCAGGAGCAGGTGGAACCGGCCGACCCCCATCAGCAGGTCGTTCAGCCGTTGCGCGTTCCACAGGTCCTCGCAGATGGTCACCGCCACCCGCAGGCCGTTGACGTTGAATGCCACCGGCCTGTGGCCCGCCTGAAAGTACCGCTGTTCGTCGAAGACGCTGTAATTGGGCAGATTGGCCTTGCGGTAGGTGTGGACGATCCGTCCCTTCTGGATCACCGCCGCCGCGTTGTGCAGCCCCCTTTCCCCCTGTTCGACGAAGCCTACGACGACGGTTCCCTTGGCACAGGAGGCGGCCAGGTCCTCCAGGGCTGCAAAAGTGTCCCGGACGAACTGCCTCTTGTAGACCAAATCCTCCGGCGGGTAGCCGCAGACCGCCATCTCCGGA
>JAAYVJ010000043.1 GCA_012517265.1 Planctomycetota bacterium
CGAGCCTCTGATCGCTCTGAGCCAGCATGTAGGCCAGGTTATTCAAAACACTGCTGTTCTTCGGCATTTTCGCCAACAGACTTTCGTAGGCCGCGACGGACTGGCCAAGGTAGCTTTTATCGGATGTCTTCTTGTATGCGACGGCCAGCAGATCGGCCTTGCGGATCGCGTGCTCCAGGCCCGCCGGAGTGTCCGGCCCGGCCAGCCGGATGCACTTGTCGATGGAGTCCAGAGCCTGGGCGTACTTGTCCTGAGCCTGGGCCAAGTTGAACAAGGCGAAGTAAGCCGTGAGGGAATCGGGTTCCGCAGCCAGCCGGCGGCGGCAATAACCCGACGCCTCCTCGTCGCCCAGGAGCATGCAGATGCGGAGCAGAACCTCGACGGCCAGGTGCGGATTGGCCCAGGCTTTGTCCGCAGCCTGCCGGCACAAATCGCGGGCCGCAGTCATGTCGCCGAGTTTTTTCTTGGCCTCGGCCATTCTGAAGAACACCACCGGGGCGTACGGCGTGGCCGCGTATTCTTGACCTTCCTGAAGGACGCGATTGAGCGCCTCCGGGCGCCAGTTTCCCGCGGAGCCGGGTTCGCCCGCCCTCTGAATCAACGACCGGAAGTACCCGTCCACGGCGGCGGAGTACTCCGCGTCCGGCACAGAACCGGCCTGCCCCTGGCCCGCCGGACTGCGGCGACGCAGATCAATCGCCTTGCGGAAAAGTTCCTCCGCCCGGTCCGACTGCCCTTGATCGAGGGCGAACGCCCCCGCCCGGTTCAGCCAGAAGATGCTGTCCGGAGACTCGGCCAGCACCTCGGCATAGAGCTGGTTGAGAGCGTCCTTGCGTCCCAGCCTGCGATAGGCGGCTTCCAGCAGCGTCATCGCCTCCAACGGCGCATGGGGCTGCGCGGCCGCACGCTTCAATTCGGCGATCGCCTCGTCGTTGCGGCCCGCGCCGAGATACGCCCTCGCCAGGCCGATGGCGGCGACCGGGCCGTCGTCGATCGCGCGGCTCTTGCGGAAATCGAGAATCGCCTGATCCTCGTCGCCCATCAGCAGGAAGATCTCGCCGCGAAGCTGCCAGGCCGCCGCGCTACGCTGGTCGGTTTCCAGATCCCGATTGATCAGGTCCATCGCCCGCTTGAGTTGGCCCTGCCGCTTGGCCACCTGGGCCTCCAGCAGAATGAGATTGGAGTCGCCCGGGTACTTCTCCTTGAAATCCCGAAGTTTCGGTTCGACCTCGGCCACGAGCCCGACGTTCAGATACGCCCGCAATTGAGCGAGTCGATTGACCGCGTTGTCCTCAAGCGAGATCAGTTCCTCGGAATGGTGCTTCACGCCTTCCCGGTCGCCGGTCTCTTCCGCGACCAGGAGGAGCCCCTTGAGCGAGTCCGCCCGGCTTCCGCTCTCGGCGTACATCGTCGTGAGCAGACGCCTGGCCTGTGCGAAGTCCCGGATGCGGAAATAGTGTCGCCACAGGAGCCGGTTGTCGTTCGACTCGGCAAGCAACTGCTGGGCTTTGTCATTCTGCCCCACGGCGCGGAAGTAAGCCGCGTAGTTCTCAAGCAGGAACGTATCGCCCGGGCTTATATGGCGGCCCTGCTCGAAGGCGGACTCCGCCACCGCGAAGAGAGTCCTCTTCTTCTGCTCGTCAGTCTCCTTCTGCGCCGCCTGTGTCGCCAGCCGTCCGAGCATCACGGCGTTCTGCAGCGTGGGCGCATTCGCCTGGATCGTCTGGCGGATCGCGATCGTCTTGGTCGGGTCTTCGTCGCCGATCAGACCGGCGTACGCGGAGAGAAGACTCACGTCGCGAGGGTTCAGATAGATGGCTCGCTCCAACGCCTGTCGGGCTTCGAGTTGCTGCTGCGACGATGCACTTGAGCCCAGCTTGTCGTTGCGCACGTACAGGGCGTTGGCCAGCGACTTGGCCACCGCAGGATCCGTCGGATTCAGACGCGACGCCTCGCGGATGTCGTCGACGGATTCCCGCTCCCGGCCGAGCGCCGCCTTGACGCCGCCGCGAAGCATGTAGCCATGCGAGAAAATCGGCCTCTGCTTGAGACAGATGTCCAACTGAGCGAGAGCCGTGTCGTACTGCCCTCTGGCGAAGGCCAGCCGGGCCGCATAGAGAGCGCCGCCGCAATCGTCCAGGTTCTCGCGCCGGGCCAGATCGACGATCTCCCCCGCGAGTTTCCAATCCTCCCGGTCGCGGGCCAGATCGAAGAGATTCCCCGCCGCCACGTGGCGGGGAGTGATGTTGCGAATCTTCAGGTAGACCGGCATATCCGGAGCCCCCTGCGACGCCGTGGCGTCCAGCACGCTTCGCCACTGGGCGGCCGCCTGGTCCGGCTGCTCGTTCCGGCGGTAGAACGCGCCGAGTTCCAATGCCCGGCGAACGGGATCTCGCATCGCAGCCAGGGCTTTGCCCTGGATTTCGGTCCTCCTGGCCTCCGGGCAATTCTTCGGGTCCGGCTCGGACAACAGAGCCCGGTAGAATAGGGCCGCGGGATTGTCGGGGAACGGCCTGGCGTAGGCCTCGACAACGGCTTTGGCGGTGGCGATGTCCCCCTGCTCGATCAGCGCTTCGCACAACCGGCCGACGTGCTGCTCCTGGACCGCGTCGCGATCGGTCGCCAGCAGTTGCTGCGTGAGTTCGGCCTCACGACGATAGCAGGCGAGCAACTCGGGCGCCGGCAAGCGAGCCCCGCCGGGCTGCGTCTGGCCGACAGTCCCCTGCTGGTGAATCGTGCCGAGCAGTTGCGTAGCCCGGGCCCGGACCAGATCGAGATTCAGGGACAGGACCACAGGATCGCTCGGCGTCAGGCGAGAGACAGCCTCCTCCGCTTCCGCGACGAGACCTTTGCCGATCAGCGCCTTGACGCGCAGCACACGGCTGCGATCGCTGGCGCCGAACCGCTCGTCGAAGGAAGTGGCCGCGCCGATCGCTCCTTCATACGAGCCGGCCGCCATCAGCGCATCGCCGTAGTCGAGCAAGGCATCGGGTTTCGTGAAGATGATCCCGGCGGTCAGCGCGGTGCTCAGAAAGTCGATGACCGCGCCGGTCTCGCTGCTCTCTTTGAAAACCGAGGCCAGCGTCATGGCCAGGTACGGATCTCGCTGCTCAGGCGAGTTGGCGGCCTTGTTCTGCTCGTATGCGGCGTACAGACTCGTCACCGCCTTGGCCGTCTGTCCCCTGGCCAGGTCCAACATGCCCTGCCACTTGAGAACCTCCGGATTCTCGCCGCCGCCCTGGATCTGTCCGATCTGCCGGACCGCCTCCTCGGCGCGGGCCAGCAGCGTTTCCCTGGCCGGATCCGCGGCGGGCAGAGAGAGAACTCTCTCCACACAACCGCGGGCCAGCAGCGAACACAGAGACAATCGATTCACCCGCCGGGCCGTCTGCATCGGGCCGGGGATGTCCTGAACTTCGGGCAGTTGGAGCGCCTTGTCCGCCAGATCGATCGCCGCCTGCTGAGCCGCGGCGTCCTTGTAGACCGACGACTTCCTGTACTGGTAGCTGGCCGCCAGGATCGCGTATTCAGGATTGTCCGGGTCGAGAGTCCCGGCCCGCTGGGCGGCGGCGATTGCCTTATCGAGCTTGTCCCTGGCTGAGGCGGCGTCCAGATAGGCCGCGAAGAACGAGAGGAACTGGGCTTTGGCCGCAAATGCCTGAGGACTGGACGCAAACCGCCGGGTCAGCGCATCGTAGTCGGATTCCAGGTTTTTCATCCGCTCTCTGGCTTCCGAGATGGTCCCTTGCTGCGTGGCCGCGAGTTTGCGGGCCAGAACGAAGATGTGCATCTCGGGCGACTCGCCCGCGACGCGCAGCCCCTCGGCCAGAATCTCATCGGCCTGCTTCTCGGCCTGGGCCTGTTCGCTCCGGTTGCCGAGGGATGCTGCGATTCGCCCTCGCACGACGAAGACTTGCGACAAGTGGTGATAGGCCTGAACGTTGTTCGCGTCGGCTTTCCTGGCCTCTTCCAGATCGGCCTGCGCTTCGCGGAGCAGATCGCCGGGCGACGGCACGGCGCCCATGTTCGCCAGTTCCATCGCGGCCCGGCCCTTGATGAAGTGCAGGTGCGGCCCGAGAGTCGTCGCGCCGTCGCTCCAGGCGCGGTCCTTCACCTGTCCGAAGGACGGGTCCCATTCCATCCTCGGCGCGTCCAGCAAACCGGCGGCCTTGACCACGTCCAGAGTTTTTCGAGACCGGTTCAGGACCTCGTCCCAGTAGCCGCTGACGCTCCGGCCGGCGATCCCCAGGCTGTCGGCCAGGATGTAGGTGTATTTGAGCCGCGAGAGATGGGCTTTGACATTCTGAGGATCGATCGTGACGATCGCCTCCCAGCAGGCCAGACTCTTGTCCCACAGGCCCAGTTCCCGGTAGACGTCCGCCCGTTTGAACAGCAGGTCCATCCGCAGTTCGGGCGAATCCACCAGGCCGAAGGCCTTCTCGTAGTTCTCCCTGGCGGCTTTGTAATCCTTCGCCGCCCAGGCGGCGTCGCCGTCGGCGATCAGCGGCGCCGGGTCGCGATTGAGCCGCAGGAAGACGAACACCGCCAGCATCGCCAGCAGCAGGAGCACCGTCGTGCCCATCAACGCGACCTTCTTGTTCAGGCGTCTTCTCGCCATCTGAATCCCCTTTCTCGGCTCCGTCATCACCTGCGAGAATGCAGGCACTGCCGCAGCCGGTGATTCCCACTATTCCCAATCCGGCCAGTGCTCCCGCTCCAGGACGGGCAACAGCGTCGTCAGGAGTCTCTCGGCCGCCGAGACCGCCTCCTCCTTCGAGGGCGCCGCCGGCGACTGATTGAAGATCAGTTCGATCTTGCAGAAGTACGAATGCTTGTGGAAAATGCTCTTGTTCAGAGCCATGCGGGCGTCGTCCCGGTTCCCTGCGTATTCCCCATTGACGCGGAACAGGTACAGCACAGGGAATCGCTGGAGGGCCAGGGAAATGTCGCCCGCCTTCTTCTCGAAACGCAGGTACCGGCCGGGGACCGCCCGGCGGTCGTCGCCCGGTCCGATCTGGAAAGTGACTGCGTCGGTGTTCAAACGCCGGTACCCGCCTCCGGTGTAGCACTCTTCCGGGACGTGAGGCACGCGGTCGGGACGACGATAGTATGTGATGAAGACCAGCACGTCCCTCGTCGGATCGCTCTCCGACCCGCGTGGGTCCTCCAGGACCCACTGGATATAGTCCTCGGTTCCAAGTGACTCAAGGACCTCGGGGTTCTCGATCTTGTGCCGAGCCGTGACGCGGTACGGCACGAGCTCGTTCGCATCGATTGCGTCCAGCGACTTCTTCAGCGGCAGCGGCTCCTTCCGAAGATACAGGCCCAACTTCCGCGTCGCGACGGACATCCCCGCCGCGGCAAGAGCCAGCACCATTGCGCAGAGGACGAATGCCGGCTGAGCGAACGACACGAGATGAGAACGCATCCTATTCATCTTGCGGCCGCCTCCTTACGACGACACTCTCGGCCTTTTCGGCCTCCTCGTCGATGAACAGGCTCGCCAGAAACCACGCGAGCAGACCATACAGGCCGAACGCCAAGGGCAGCATCGCCAGACCGAGCAGATCGTGATAGACGCCCTGCGCGTATTGCCGGCCGACCAGGACGTACAGGAACCCTGTGACCGTGACGCGAACGACGTTGCACAAGACCGCGATGGGCGCCGTGCTGAGGAGCAAGACCACCCGCTGCCAGCCGGGCCGCTCGTGCAGATAGGCCATCGCCACGCCCAGGGCCAGAAACGCCATGAGCAGACGCATCCCGCTGCACGCCTCGGCCACGTCCAGCGCGGGCTCCAGACGCCGCCCCTGGTAGACGACGTCGATGACCACGCCGCCGGCCGTGGCCTTGAGGCCTGGGACCAGGTTCAACAGAGCCGTCGCTACGGAGGCCGAAAGTTCCCGCATGGGCATGGTCAGGCCCACGTAGTACCGCCGGGGCAGCGGGATCGCGAACACGAAGAACGCGATCGGCAGCCAGGTGTGGCGGATCAGCCGCCATCCACCGAGGAACAGGACCACCGCCCCTGCCGCCGCGATCATGGAGATCGGCCGCAGATAGGCGTACCCAGAAGGACTCACGACGTTGAATCCATAGAAGGCAAGGATCAGCAACAGGAGCAGCAAGCCGAGGTAGTTCGATCGCGTCTGGCCGGGGAGGAGCCGTTGCGGCTTGCGGCCGGCCAGCACTTCGAGCAGAGGATCGCGAGCGTACTCCAGGCCCAGGATCTCCCGACGCTTCTGGTTGACGAAGTACAGGCTGAACAGAGGGATCAGGAAACCGTGGGACCAACTCGGGTCGGTGAGCCACAGGTGAACCATCTCGGCGATCTCCGTTCGAAAGAGCACGCCGAGCAATGCCGTCAGAATGAGGATCTTGGTCCAGGCATGAGGTCCCAGTTGCTTCCATGTCCGATCCGGCCCGGAGGAACGGACGACGCGGCCCACGGTCTGCGGAGCGCCAGCCATGGGAGCCACCCTAGAGCCAACTCGGCAGTTGGAATCCCTTCCCGTAGTCCGCATCGGCGAAGTTCCGGTCGTACACGAATCCGAAGCCGTAGGTGGCCCGGAAGGCGTTGCGCAGCACCGCACGCCACCTCGCGGTCGCGTCGGTCCCGACGTTGATGAGATCGTTGGGCTTGATGAAGAAATCGGGTTGCTCGCCCTTGGCGATCTTGTCCAGATCGACCATGACGATCTCTTCACGCTTGGTGCCGATCCGCCGGGTCACCTCGACCCGCCGGGGCATCGCCAGCGGCCCGAGCCCGCCTGCCGCGGCAATCGCCATCTTCAGCGTCATCGGCCGGCCGGTCAGATTGATCACGCCGGTCTTGTTGACGTTGCCCATGATGAAGAACTCCCCAATCAGATCGACCGGGACGTGGATCGTGTCGCCGGGCTTGATGACGATGTTGTATCGAGCATCGCCGGCCAGCAGCTTGTCGGCCGGGATGCGGATCGAGCGAGTGTGGGATGCCTCTTCCCACTCCAAGTCCGCAGGCGGCAGCGAGGGCAACGACGGCGCAACCGCAGTCGGCGGCTGGGACGGCATCGGTTGACTCTGGGGCTGTGTCTGCCCTCGGGGCACTTGAACCCAAGCGCCGTTGCGAAGAACCCATTCCGTCTGCGGCTGCGTTGCAGGGGGCGTCTGGGTCTGTTGGGGCACGGAGGGCCGGGTCGGCGTCTGTGCGGCCGGAGGCTGCACGACGGGAGCGGTCCCATTCTTGGCCGGGACCTGCTTCCACTGGGTCCCGTCATAGATCCATTCCATTCGCGGTGCCGCCTTGGGCTCGGCCGCAGCGTTCGGGGTCGGCCCAAAAGCACCAGGACGCAGTTCGGCCGACGATTGCACGACGCCTGGAGTCGTCATCCTGGGAGTCCCCTGCGACGGCGTCGGCACCAGCACGCGGAATCCGCCTGGCAGCACGGAGGCCGCCATGTCGTTGTTCGCCTGCACCGCCCCGGCCGGAGCGCCGAGCACCTTGCCGCTCTGCGGCCAGGCATTCGCCTGCGGCGAGATCAGGTCGAGCATCTCCCGCTCGCTCTCGAACTTCTGCGCCGGCTCAGACGGCTCGGCGATGTCCCTCTTGGTAGTCGCAGAGTTCCCTGGGATAAGAGGCAGCGGCTGCCCCATGGAGGAGTTGGGTTGGAGAGTCTCCAGTTCGGGGACTCGTCCCGGCGTCGGTTTCTCCGCCGGGCGGCCATCGCCCGCCCCTTCCCGCCGCGAGACGTAGATATTGCTCACGTTGTACTGCATCGCCACCTGGGCGGTCGCCAAGGCATCCGTCAGACGGTAATCATATCGAGGAATGATATAGCGGCCGGGCACCGGCACGGCGTTGCCGAGGATCGAGAACGCCCGTTGTTGCGACGTGACCAACAAGACCGTAACCGACGGATTGCGGAGAATCCTGGGCGTGAGAGCCTTGCGAATCTCCGATTCCAGTTGCGTCTCCGTGAGCCCCGCGGCCTGGATATTGCCCACCTCGGGGATGGAGATCTTGCCGCTCTCGGTGACGGTGTACTGGCTAATGACGGCGGCCCCCTCCTGGAGCAGTTCGAAGACCGAGACCTGGACCACGTCGCCCGGCTGCAAGACGTAGTCGCCCGTCTGAGCCCGGATGTCGTCCGGTCGGGGTTCTTCCGCGGTCTCCCACGCCAAGGGGGGCTCTTCCGCCACGCCCAGGGAATCGAGGATGACGTTCACCGCCGGCGTGGGCCGGAACCGGCCGATCTGGGAGGGATCGAGAACCTTGTTGCCGCATCCGGCCAGACCGATTCCGACAGCCGCGGCCAGAAGCGACAACCCCGCTCCGCGGATACTCGCCCGAACGTGGATAATCAAGCGTGCGCAATCCATTCGTGGGATTTATCGGTTCTCTGTGCGACCCGCTTAAGTCTTTTGAGGGTCTGAGAATCAAATATCCCGGCGTGAAATAACGGCATTGAGCCCTGGAAAGGACGGCCAGAACCGTCGCAAAGACCCCGGTCCCATAACGACCACGCGACCACCGTTGGGCGGGCTATTCCATGTTCCCCGGCGCGTGACGGTGCGCCAGGGCGCGAGCCATGTAGTCGTCGAGCAGTTCGATGTGAAACTCCGCGATCATTTCGTCGACGGAGACCGCCGCATCCTCGCTCGAGATCAGAACGGAGCCGAGGAACCCGGGGTCGTGGATCGTGACCTTCGGGCCGTACTTGGCCTTCAGATCGCGCAGCCGCGACCAGTTGTAGTCCAGGTGAGCCAGGCGGCAGTCGAGATTGACGTCGGCGACCACGAAATCGAAGTAGTTCGTGCTCGACGCGACCACCTCGCCCAGGGGATTGCGGATCTCGCAGGGCAGGCCGCTGACGGCCCCCACGAAATGCGCCCGGCAGGAGTAAGCCCAGTACGCCTGCATGAGCCCCCCATGGTACATCGAGGAGAACACGATCAGGTCGGGCCTGGCCTGGATGTACTTGAGGCGCAGTTCGTCGAAGTTCAGATCAAAGCAGATCGCCAACGCCACCCGCCCGAAGTCGCAGTCGAAGACCGGGGCCTGGCGCCCGCACAGGATGCCGGACTCGGTCGTCTCCTCGATGACCACGTGGTTCTTGTGGTAGACGCCCATGACCCGGCCCTGGCGGTCGATCAGGGTGCTGGAATTGCGCCAGGTGCCGTCGGGCATCTCCCTGGCGGCAGAGTAGACGACGTAGCATCGATTCTCTGCTGCGACCTTGGCGAAGAAGTCGCGGACCTGGTCCTTGCGCACGCGGTAGTACTCAAGCAGCCTCTCCCGCGACAGGCCGCCGACGCGATCGCACGCCTCGGGCACGACGATCAGATCGGGCCGGTCCGGCAGGACCTGCGAAAACTCCCGTCGCCAGTGGGCGATTACCTGGGAGACAATCGACTGAGGGTCCGCATTCGCATCGACCGACAGCGACCGCGGGCCCAGAGTCGCGATCCGAACCTGGCCCCTCTTCTTGGCGTTCCCCTTCGCCAAAGTCTCCTGCCCGGCCGCCGGCTGATTGGGCTCGGCGGCACGCGTCCCGGTGGGCGCAGACGCCAAAGCGATCCCCGCGAAGACTGCGGCTATCGTGAGGGCCCGTGAACCGAATCTGCTCATGCCTACGCTCCTTGGGAATGGGATGACTGCACAGGACCACCGGCGTACGCACCGGTCGATCGCCCTCCATAGAACCGATCGGCTGCCCCGCCGTCAAGGCGCGAATTGCCGGCGTGAGCCAAGGACGGAAGGGCAATTCGGGGCGTCTCTCGCTGTGGCAGTTCTGAGATCGCAGCGCTGTCTGCAAATGGGCAAGCCGGGGGACGCAGACGGCCATCAGACTGTCTGCGTCACCCGGATATGAAACGAGCTGCTCGGGCCTTGGGGCCTGCGACTAGACGGCGTTGCGACGCCGCAGCCAACCGACCAGGCCACTGCCCAGACCCGCCAGCAGAATCGACATCGGAGCCGGCACAGTCACAGGCTGAGGCAGAGGATCCGGATCGGGGTCGGGATTCTGGGCCGCTGTATAGTAGACATCCAGATAGATCTGGGTGGCTCGCATACCGCTGCGGTTTTCGCTTCCGATGTAGAACCCAACCTGCAGGTTGTCAATCGCGCTGTCCGTCCAAGCCAGACCCCCGTTCGGATTCGTATTGTAAGTCCGGCTGTATGCAGCGTAACTCGTGTTGGCGCTGACGGACAGCAGGCTGCCCCAATAGTCCGTGCCGCCGCTGCGGATGCCGAAGTACCCGTTGCGCATCTGGGCATCGGGGAAGGCGATCACCGCATTGAGTATGACGTAGTCGATTGTGGCGCCGTCCGGCAAATCCAGATTCTGCAAGCTGAACAACGCTATGGCGCCATCGTCGTTGCTGGCGACATACGACGAGTTGCCATCGTGGGCGCCGACCTCGTCCACCTTCTCCCAATCGGCCCCTCCCCCTGGAACCGAGGAGAATGCCGACAAATCGCCGTCTCCGTCGACGTACAGAGTCACGTACGCCTGAGAAGAAGCCGCCACCCAGCCCACCAGCAACATCGCTGCCAGAAGTGCTCTTTTCATACCCTTGCTCCTCGTAATCCGACGACGCTACGCCATGAGACAGCTCTCGGCACAGAAAGCTCTCACAACAACCAGGGCTCTCCGAATCCGTGCCCGGTCTCTCACAACGTGCAACAGGATTTGGACACCACACCAGCGCCTGCGCTGCGGGTCAAACATTACTTACCCATATTATCCAGTTTGTGCAATGTAGTCAACCAGAAGATTTCCAGGTCCCCTTCGCAATCGCCTATCCGGGTTGCCCCCCTGACACGACGCGGAATCCGGACGCGGAGTAAGGAGGAGAGAGCAACGCCCGGAAATGGCACTCGCCTTATCGAAAGGAGCATTCGGGTTAAACAAACTCCGGCATGGAGAGAGGTGATTGGGGAGACCGGATGTGCCCCTCGTTCACCAGGTCATGAGATCCAGCAGCCGCTGCGGCTCGCCCATGGAAGCGTATTCAGTGTCGGCCGTATCGGGGCACGCGTCTTGATCACAGAAGCCAAACTCACAGAAGCCGACGCAACCACAGCGGCTGCCGGTCCCAGACGAAGCGGGCTCGGGATCAACACATGAGCCTGCTGACTCTATGTACTGGGACGCAAAAAGAGCGGTTCGAAGAACCTGTGGCGAAACCTGGAGCCTTCCGCGTGGATGGTCGTCGCAAGAACGCTTATGTCGATTCCACCGAGGATGGCGGCATGGGCCGAACGGCATTGTGGGGTCGCTGCCGCCTGGGAATCCACGCGCCCTCGAAGATCGCGCTGACCTGCTTCTGCATGCCGCGGCGAATTCGGTCTTCCGCCGGCTCGGCCGCCTTGGGAGCGACCTGGAGAATCTCACCCGCCAGCGCCCGGTAGTCAACGGCGGCCTTGCTGTGCGGGGCGTACTGCAAGACGGGCTCGCCGGCGCTCGGGGCCTCGGCCAACCGGACATTCCGGTGGATCACCGTTTCGAAGACGAGGTCCCCGAAAATGCTGCGCATCTGCTGTTGCACCTGCCGGCTGAAGGTGGTCCGCTCCTCAACGAACGTCAGGAGCAGGCCGATGTTCTCCACGGAACAGGGATGAAACCACTGCCGCATGATGCCAACCGTATCGAGCAGGCGACGAAGCCCTTCGAGGGCATAGTAGTGAACCTGGACCGGCACCACGAGGTCCGTGCTGGCGACCAAGGCGTTGAGCGTCAGAATGCCCAGCGACGGCGGGCAATCGATCACGCAGATATCGTACCTGTCGCGAATGCTGCGAAGCCCCGTCCCCAGGAGCAACTCCTTGCCGGAGACAGTCGCCAGACTCAGTTCCGCCCCGGCCAGCAGCACGTTGCAGGGAGCCAGGTCCAGACGGTCAACTGTCGTATGGATGATGACGTCGGCCAGCACGACGCCCGGCTTGGTCAGAACGTCGTAAACCGTCCGCGGGAAGGAATTGGGGTCTCTCCCCAATCCGATCGTGGCATGGGCCTGCGGATCGAGATCGATCAGCAGCACGCGTTTGCCCCTCTCCGCCAGGGCGGCCGACAGATTGATGGCGGTGGTGGTTTTTCCGCAACCACCCTTCTGATTGACCGTTGCGATGGTCTTCACCGAACTCACCCCACTCTCGATGATCGCGGAAGGCCTTGCGAGGGACGCCCCCGATCGATCCTTTGCAGAATCCCACTCTATCACATAAGCAGGACTTTGTCAATCCAAAATGCGCGTGGCACAACGGCCTTGACGCGGGAGTGGACAGAGACGGTCCGACGAAAGGTACAAAGAAATCAACCGTCGCGGACCGCACAGACGCTATGGACATCACGGCCGGCCCGCACAGACGGAAAGGGACCGGCTCATTCTAGGGCCGGTCCCCGAAGCGGAGATGGTCAGGAGCTTGTGTCAGATTCCGGGATCGCTGACGGACGGGGCGGGTTTCTCGGGACTCGGGGCTTTCTCCTTCGGAGCGTCCTTCTTGTCGAGGAGCCGGTCCAGCATCTGGCGGTTGCGCTCCTCCAACGCCTTCATCCGATCCTGGAGCCGCTCCATCTGTTCCTGCAACTTCTCCAGGGCCACATCCGTCCGCTCGGACAAGCGGTCCATGTCCGGCCTGGGGATGGAGCGGAAGAAGTTCTGGTACGCTTCGGGCCGAGGCGGATCGGGCAAGCGGAACCGCCTCTGGATGACGATGTCCTTCTTCACGTCCTTGCCGGCGTTCTCAATCGATTCGCGGACCCGGTCCCGATACTTCTCGGGAATCGCGTCGAGCTTGCCCACCGTCGTGCGGTACTCCTGGTCCTCCGCCTGTACGATCACCGTGGAGTCCTCGTCCCTCGGATCGCCCTCGATGGTGATCGTGTAATCCTCGCCGTCCGTGCTGTGGCGAAACGTTCGCATCTCCTTGAAGAACCGGTCTGCATCCACGTTGAAATCGGGCATCTTGTCAAAGGGGATTTCCATCCAACCCTGGCCGTCAGGGCCCATCTTGAAAACCTTGCCCGGCCGCCAGGTCATGGTGGCCTCCGGCTCCGGCGGATACTTGAGTTGCCGGTTCTCCCGGGCCGCCTCCAGCTTCAGATTGAGCGTCTTGTGCTGGCCCTTCTGAATGACCTCCAGCGAAACCGCGTCGCCGACGTTCGCCCCGCGCACGGTATCGACGATCTGCTCCACGCCGGTGACTTTCTTGTCCTGGAAAGCGACGATCAGATCGTCCCGCTCCAGGCCGGCCTTGTCCGCCGGGCTGTCGACGATGACGTTGCGGATCCGAACGCCCTGGCCGGGCTCCAGGTTCAGGTGCTTGACCAACAAATCGGGCAACGGGGCCGAGTCCAGTTCCACCCCCATCAGCGCCTTGCCCCCCTGAGCGAAAGACACCGAACCGACAATCCACAAAATCGCACAACCGAACAACAGCATATTTCTCGTTTTCATGGGATCTCCTTTCGTCATAAACCACCGTGGTAGGAGGCGGGCTTGACCACCCCTTCACGGTATCCTTCGATGAGCCACTGATTGCCCGCCGGGTCCGTGAAACCATACCACTCCACCTGGCGGGTGACCTGGTCGGGAGTTCGCGGCTGCAGCTTTCGCCAACTCTCGTCCAGGTTCGCCGTCTCCACGGGCGGCCGCTCCGGCGCCGTCGCAACGCGACCGTCATTGATCGGAGACTGGATGTCTCCGCTGGAAACAAAGTGCAGGACCACGCCCAGGAGCAACCCCGCCGCCAACCCGACGGCAAAGCGCGGCAATCCGCCGATGCGGAGGATCCGCCCCCGGATTGAGCCTCTGCTTTGCCGCCAGGCCCGCTCGAAGACATCAGCAGGCGCCGCCCCCCCCTGCTGCACCTGACGCTCGACGATCTCGCGGCCGCATTCGTGTAGCACGCGCATCTGCTCCAGAAGCTCCCTGGCGTGACCATCCTGCTCCAACTGGCGGTCGAGCGTCTTGCGCTCGGTTGGAGAGATGTCCCCGTCCAGGAGCTTGCCGATCAGGATTTCGAGTCTGTCGTCTGTCGCACTCATACCTCATGCACCTTCAGCTTGGGGAAGTCCGTCGCGGCCCCGCGAAACGTGGTCGAGCTGCGGGCCGATCCGGTCCCGAATCATCTGCCGGGCCCGCACCAGGCGGATCTGCATCGTCGTGATCGGGACGTCCAGCACTTCGGCCATCTGGGCGTAGGTCAATCCGCCGGAATGAGCCAGCATGAAGACCTCGCGGTACTTCGGGGGCAGCTCTCGCACCGCCTCCAGCACCCGCCCATACAATTCCTTCCTGGCGACGTCGTCGGCCGGATCGCTCGCGTACTCGGGCTCCTCCGGCCCGACCGGCTCGGGCTTGCGCTTTCGACGAGCCTTGACTGCCTCGTGCCGTGCCAGGATGGCCAGCCAGGCCCGGAACCGTTCCGGCTCGCGAAGCGTCTGAATCCGGGTGATCACGCGGACGCAGATCTCCTGCATCACGTCGTCGAGGTCCAGCCCGTTGCCCAGAACGCTGTAGACCAACCCCCGAAGCCAGCTCCAGTTGCGGCTCAGCAGCGTCTGGAGAGCGTCCTTGTCGCCCTGCCGGGCGGCACACACCAGCATCACCTCGTTGGATTCGTGCTCATTCATCTTTCTACCACTATAGATACGGCCCGCAGGCTCTTCATACATGACTTTCGCATTTTCCTTCCTGGCAGTCTGGGCAGAAAGCGACCCCGAGAGTCTGGCAGGATGCACGATTTGTGAGTTTTTCCGCGTGTTGGGGCTTGACGCGTCGAACCGGTTGGGCTTAACTAAAAGCCTGACATGCGCCCGTGGCGTGCTGACAGGCATAGTAGCGGAGAGAAATCACCTGTGCAGGGGGCCCGGACCGATAAGAAACGCGTTGGCAGAGCTTAAGGAGGCCTTTAGGATGACACGGATCGTTACAACCGCGGCGGCGATTTGCCTGTTGACCATCGCCGCAGGATGCCAGAGCAACACGGGAAGAAGCGCACAGTTGCCGCAACGGGGAAACCCCAGCTTGAACCCGGCCGAACCGGCGCCATTGCCGGACCCCAGTTCCTCGGATCAGATTGATCTGGTCGAGCAGTTGACCACGAACCGCCAGGCCTATCGGCGCAGCCTCCAGTCGCTGATCCAGCACTACGATGCCATGGGCGATAACGAGAAGGCCACCTGGGCCAAGGATGAGTTGACGGCCCTGGACCGGATTCCGATGTATCGCTATATCATTGAGGCCGACATGCCGGCCACGCTGAAGGCGACGGCACGCATTCCGGCGGCCGATGAGTTGTACAACGAGGCGGCCAGGCTCGAACGCAGCGCCGGCCCCCTTTCGGCGCCGATCCTGAAGGACGAGGAAGTCCTCCGGGCCGCGCTGGCCAAGTATGCTGAGGTGATCCGCAAATACCCGACCAGCGACAAGATCGACGACGCAGCCTATGCGATGGGCCGCATCCAGGACTACTTCAAGGATTACACGCTGGCGCTGGTGTCCTTCCAGCGGGCCTACCAGTGGGACGCCAACACGCCGTATCCCGCCAGGTTCCGCGCCGCCGGCATTCTCGACCGCAAGCTGCACCGACGCAACGAAGCACTGGTCCTCTACCAGGAGGCTCTCATCAAAGAGAGCAGCTTCGACGAGTATCGCATCCCGGCCGAGAGACGAGTCAAGGAACTGACCACCTCCGGAGGCAACTGACAATCGGCAGGCGAGTTCGACAAGTCAACGGGTCTGACGCAGCGTCAGGCCCGTTTTCATTTGGGGGAGTCGGCGAATCGTGCCCGACGGTCTGGAAGACAAGGTGTTCGAGTTCATCCGCCTGCACGGGATCTTCGCAGGCGACGGCGGGATTCTGATCGCGGTCTCCGGCGGCGCCGACTCGATCGCGCTCCTGCATGTCCTTGCGACACTCCGAACGGATCTTGTCTGCGCCCACGTCAATCACCAACTGCGGGGACAAGCCGCCGACGAGGACGAGCGATTCGTCGTCGAACAGGCGACTCTGCTGAACCTCCCGGTCGTCGCCAGAACAGTCGACGTCCGATCTCACGCGAAGGCGCACAAACTGTCCGTCGAAACCGCCGCCAGGCAGTTGCGGCTCACGGCCCTCGCCGAGATCGCGCGTGAACATGGCTGCTCGTGGATCGCCACGGGTCACCACAAGAACGACAACGCCGAGACTGTCCTTCATCGCCTGCGACGAGGGACGGGGTTTCGAGGATTGGCGGGCATGCGGCCCGTGCGTCCGGCCGGCGAGGGATTGTCGTTCGCCAGGCCGCTGCTGTGCGTCACGCGCGACGAGATCCTGCGGTATCTCCATGAGCGAGGTCTTTCGTGGCGTGAAGACCACACGAACGCCGACATGGTCCATACCCGCAATTTCATTCGCCATCGTCTGCTCCCCCTGCTGCAACAGGAGGCGCACGGGTCGCTCGTCGAAGAGTTGTCGCAACTGGCGGCGGCGGCGGCGAGGCTGTCCGAACGAGTCCGGCGCCAAGCGGATCGAGCGTGGACTGCAAACGTGCAGGCGGAGGCGGACGAGATCCGCATCGAGGCATCGCAGTTGGCGTCACTGCCCGAGTGGATCGCCGTCGAACTGATCCGCCGGGGGTTGGCGAGCCTGGGCTGCGGCGAACGGAACCTGACCGAAGGACACTACCAGAGCGTTCTGAAAGTGGCGAGACAGCAGTTGGAGGCGGAGCGGACTTCCCTGCCGAATGGATTCATCGCCTCTCTGGAATCCGACCAGCTCGTTCTTCGCCACGGCGTCAGAGGATCGAGGCTTGATGCCCTTGACGCCCCCTTTGTGCTGGACATTCCCGGCACAACCGCCTTCGCCGATCGGGAGATCGACGCCAGGATTCTCCCTCGCTGCGAAATCGATATGGCCCGAGTCACGAGTGACAAGGGCCCGTTTTGCGAGTATCTTGACTGGGACCGGATCGAGCCGCCCGTCGTGGTGCGCCCGCGACGTCCCGGCGATCGGTTCCAGCCGCTCGGACTGGAGGCCGAGAAGAAGGTCGGCAAGCTCCTCACGGCGGCCAGGATTCCGCGCCGGTCGCGAGAACGAACGATCATTTTTGCCGACCGGCAGCGGATCCTCTGGGTCTGCCCCGTTCGCATCGCCGAATCCGCAAAGATCACGGACGAGACTCGACAGGTGCTCAGGCTGACCGTTCACAACGCCTGATTCCTCGGGAGGAACCGCACCATGAGCGACGTAGCCGCTGCACGAAGGGAATTCCTCCAGACGGCCGCCGCCCGAGTCCTCGGGATCACGGCCTCTCGGAGCTTGCGCGCCGGCATGCGAACGGACGGACCTTCGCGACTTCCCGACATTTTCTTCATCCTCGCGGACGACCTGGGCCGGGCGAACCGTGGAGGACTCCGTCAGCCTGCAGGACCTGGCGCCGACCTTCCTCGAAGCGGCGCGCCTGACGCCTCCAACCGCGATGACCGGACGCACCCTGCTGGCGATCCTCACGTCGGACAAATCGGGCCGGATCGATCCGGCGAGGGATCATGTCCTGACGGGCAAGGAGCGGCACCGACGTCTTCGACGCGTATCCGTACTACGGAGGCGGAGGGCAAAAACGCAGGTGAGCGGGCAAGAAGACTTGCGGTCCACCCCTTCGGGACGTGTCAGAACTCGCAGACTCCGCCGGCGCAGCCGCCGGAGTAGCCCAAGTCGGCCGCGACGAAATCGGGCAAGTCGTCGTGGCGTGACTCCGTCTCGTCGCTCAACAAGAGCACTTGGCCGGGCTTGGAGCCATACCGATACACGGTGATGCCCTTGCACTTGAGGCGGTGCGCCAGCAGATAGATTTCGCGAACATCCTCGACCGTGGAATCGGCCGGCAGATTGATCGTCTTGGAGACCGCGTTGTCGGTATGCCTCTGGAATGCGGCCTGGATCTCCAGGTGCTGTCGCGCCGTGACGTCGAACGCCGTGGCGAAGAGTCGTTTC
>JAAYVJ010000044.1 GCA_012517265.1 Planctomycetota bacterium
GAGCGATACGCCGGCGGCATGGAAGAGCCAGCGGATGGCCCGCGGGAAGCAGGCGATGACCGTCAACGACGACGCCTGGGCCCAGGTTTGCAGACGCGGATCGCGACCGGCCGCCAGGCCGCACAGGTCCGCGACCACCTCGACCTGCACGCCGGACCGGGAGAGCGAATGCAGGATCTGTTCCCTCGTGCCGCTCGGGATCACGTCGTAATAGACACAGTTGCAAAAGAGGATCAGCTCCTGCCCGCCGGGCCGGTCTGTCGTCATAACCTATTGTCCTGCCAGATGATAGCGTTAAGCCGCTGTGCGACCGGTCTGCCGGACCGAATCGTCGTTTTCGATGCCAAAGCTTACGATTCTACCCTGGATTCCATGTCCAGGTTCACTCGTGCTGCATTGCAGCGTCCGAAGGCCTCATCTTACAGGCTCATGGACCAATTCACAACCCTACGATCCCGAGGCAATGTCGTACGCCATGAGGGCATCGCCGTGGCGGATATATAGCCGGCCGTTGGCGATGGTCGGGTGGGCCCAATGCTCGTCCGTGCCAACCGAGACGGCGAACTGACCGACAGGCTCGTAGGCGGTGGGATTGGGCTTGACCAGCCGCACCGTGCCGTCCGTGCCGTACACGTAAAGCATTCCATCGGCAGCAGTTACAGCGCCCATCTTGACCTCGGGGGCGTTCCACAGCACCTTGCCCGTCTTCCAGTCCAGGCAGACGAGGCCCTTGTTGGCGCTCTGGGCGGTGCCGTAGATGCAGCCGTCGATCAGGACGGTGCCCTGCATCTGGCAATCGAGGGCCTTCTCGGCCCAGACCGGGGCGGCCGTCGGGTTCGTTTCAGCCAGAGACAGCATCGCGCTGCCGGCGCCCATGCCCGAAGAGACGAAGACCATCCCGTCGGCATAGAGCGGCGGATTGGGCTGGACCGCGGCCCGGTGCGGGTACTCGTGCTGCCAGACGACCTCGCCCGTAGCGGCATCGACCGCGACGACGCCGGCCCCCAACATGGTCAGAACCAATCGGCGATCGCCCTTCTGAACGATCCGGGCGGAGCAGTAGCCTGTGGTCTGGCTGAGGCCCTTGGTCTGCCAGAGGGTCTCGCCGCTGCTTTTGTCCAGAGCCACAACCGAGGCGTCCGGCCCGCCGGGCGTGCAGATCAGTTTCTGGCCGTCGACGAGCACCGAGTCGGCAAAACCGAACTGAGCCTGCTTGGGCTTGAACCGCTCCACAAGATCGACGGTCTTGAGCACCTGGCCCTTGGCGGCGTCGAAGGTGACCAACTTGGCGAAACCGGTCAGGAGGTACACGCGGTCGCCGTCGACGGTGGGCGTGGCGCGCGTGCCGGCCACCGATGGACCTTGTTTATCGAGTTCCGGCCCATACGCCGCCTTCCACTTCGGCGAGCCGTCCAGGTTGAACGCGAAGAGATGCCCCTGCTTGTTGTCGTCCATGCCGGTCACGTAGATCGTGCCGCCGGCGATGGTGGCCGAGGAGTAGCCCTTGCCGAGGCCCTGGGCCGTCCAGACGAGCCTGGGACCGCCCTGCGGCCACTGCTTGAGCAGACCCGTCTCGGAGAACTGGCCGTCGCCGGCCGGCCCCCGAAATCGCGGACAGTCTCCGGCTTGAGCAGCCACGGCCGGACCAATCACCACGACAAGAGCCGAAACGATCGCGATTCTCCTCATGATTTGCCTCCTTCATCGACAAGCGATGGCACACGCACCAATTCTCATGTCACGCCGGATACCCAACGGTTTGGGCGAAAAGCACCTTCTGCTGGGGCCGCAACTTGAACTCTTTGACCGTGCTCTCCTTGTCGCAGTTGTGGAACCACGCCGCCAGACCCTGCGAAGCCGCGAACAGATACACGCTCTGCGCGATCAGGCCCGACGCGCAATAGTAGTAGGATTTCTGCACCTCCGGGTCGTTGATCCTGCGGTCGGGATTGCCTTCGAGCACGTATCGGGCCAGGTCCACGACGTAGAAGATATTGACCGGAGCGGTCGCGGCGGCGCCCCGGCCGGACCTGGCGCGGAAGTCCCCCGCCGCCACAGGATTGAGCCGATGCGACGGCGCATCGTAGAGGTAGACGCCCTCGGGCAGAGCCACGTACAGATCGATCTCCTGGGAGTTGCTGGCGGAGGGAGCCGTGCGTCCGGCCTTGCCGAAAGAGCCCTTCTGCCGGTTCACGCCGAACGCCGCCCAGAGCAGATTCGACAGCGTCTGCGGCGGGAGCCTGTCGCTTCGGATGTCGCGAACTGTCTTTCGCTCCCAGAGAGCCGCCAGCACGGATTTGCCGCCGTCCTTCTCGGGTTTGGGCAACACGATGGGCTGAAGTTCCGCGGCGGGCGATGAAGCTTCCTGAGCCAGGCCGGACATCGAGCCGGCCAGCACCGCCAGCGCGGGCGCCGTTTTCACAAAGGTCCTGCGATCCATACGGTTCCCCTTTCCAGGGAATAGAGTACCCGCTCCAGTCGCCGCCCGAAAGCAAATTTCCGCCTCTGGGGCATTCATCCTCCACCTGCATCCTGTCACTTCAACCAACTTGGCTTGGCGTCCAAGATGACCCCGTCGCCCTGGGTGAACTGGACCAGGCTGTTCGCCTCGGTCTGAATGCAGAGGTACCGAATCGGAGTCTGTCCGTCGGCTCTCACGCACCGCCCTGCAGCTGGGTCGACGCGAATGACGTTGCCTTCCTCGACGTCGAACTCCTCGCCGTCGATGTAGAACCGGCCCCTGCCCTTCAGAATGATGTAGACTTCCTCGTTCCGCTTGTGGCTGTGCACGAACGGCACGCTGCCCCCCGCCGGCAGTTCATTCACGGAGATCTCCGAGCCGGTCAGCGCCAGCTCATCCCTGAGCGTCACCCGTCCGAGGGTCTGGATGTCCCCGATCGACGACATTCGATAGTTTGTTCCGGCCTTCTTCATTTCTTTCTCCCGTTCAAATCCCAATCACAGTCCCATTGTCCTTCGACACGTCCAACATCCCTTTTGCAGCCATATAGTTCGCCCACGAACAATATGGTCACAAGAAAGGATTACTCGCTCAAGTTCTCCTCAATCTTGTCCAACTGCCTGACCAGCCGCTCCCGATCCCGTTCGCCCATATCGCCGTAGAGTCTGCTCCGCAGCGTCTGGGAGATCTCCTCGAAATCCTTCTGGAGCCTGCGGCCCTTGGCGGTCAACTCCACATACGTAACGCGAGCATCTTCGTCACTGGGGAATTTGCGGAGATAGCCGTGCTTTTGGAGGGTCGCGATCGTCACGGTCACGGTTGACTTGACCCGCCCGACGCTCTCGACCACGGCCTTGATCGGGACCGGGTCCTTCTGCCGCAAAAGAAAAGCAAGAACCGGTCCGTGGGCCGGGAGGATCCCCTTGACCCCGCGGGCCTTCAGTTCTTCTTCGATCAAAGCGTTCGCCTTCTCTCGAATCCTGGCGATCTGCCCTGCAATTCCACCCGTATCGACAGCCATAGACCATTCCAGCGCGTACTGAAAATGAAACAGCCCCAATTTAGTTCGTGGGCGAACCGATGTCAAGCAAGATATTTCCGGCTCGGTGAAGAATTCTCGTCACAGGCCGGCGTCAAGTACCCCGGGCGAACCGCCTGCGCGGACGCTGGGCCGCCAGGCGCCTTTCTGCGACCAGCTCTCGGGGTCGGTCCCGGCCGGATCCACGCTGACCAGAGAATACCCCCGGCCGTCGGTGGAGTCGTACCAGTTGTCCGGGTACTTGACGCTCTGGATCGCCGAGCCAAGCGCATCGACCAGCGTGATCCTCTCGCCGTCGTTGGCCAGCGAACCGGCGTACTGCCCCACGACAGGCAGGCCCGGGCCGTACATGGCCTCGAAGGCGGCCACGTCCTTGACCACCAGGCAGCACGTGCCCGGCGCGAGATCGACGCTGGGGAAAGTGAAATCGATTCCGTTCGTGAACCGCACGAGATGGAGGTCGATCGGCTCGGCGCCGATGTTGGCCAGCTCGATGAACTCGGTGTTGGGATCGTCGAGATTCCCGGCCTCGGCGGGGTGATACATGATCTCACTGATCCGGAGGCTTTCGGCGACCGGCCCGACCGCGAAGACCGCCTCGTGCAGCGCGCTCCAGGTCCCGTGGAAGACCCTGGCCTTCACCTGTGTCGATTCCGTGAGCACGACGGGACCGGCGTATCGCGTCGCGTGGGCCGAGTTGACGGCCCCGCCGGGCAGACGGGGGTCGTGCCCGTCCAGGGTGTAATAGACGTCGCCCACGGCCGCGGTCATGGCCAGGTTGAATCCGGCGTCCACCGCGCCGCCGTGCCGGTTGAACGCGGGCGCATCGAGGCTCGGATACCAGCCTTTGGCCTTGAACTGCCCGAGCACGACATTGGTCCGCTTGGGGAGATAATCGTTGAGAAGGAACCGCACCTGTGGCAGCCAATCGTCGTCCTTCGTCCTGGGCTTGGCGACCTTGGCGTCGCCCCAGCGGGCGGATTCTGCGATGATCGCCAGATCGATGCTGTCCTTGCGAACCGTCACCAATCGGGCGGCGGTCGCGGGAGTCATCACCCCGTCGTTGAAGAAGTGCCTGTAGACGTGGTCTGCGAAACGCATCTTGTACTCCGCGTTGGTCATGAGCTGCTGGTGCAGCCACTGCGGATTGAAGTATTGCGACTGCTGGCCCGCGGAGTACGGCCCGGTCCGATCCTCGTTCACGTTGAACATGGTGTGCTCGGCGTCGTGCCGGAAGAACTTGAACCCGTCGGGATTCGCGCGATTGTAGATCGCGTAGAAGTTGTTCGGACGGGTGTTCTGCAGGAAGTTCGAAATCGGAGCGTCGAGGTCGCCGACATAGTAGGTGCAGATCATGTAGTCGATGACGTTGTCGACGTCGAGGAGCCGCTCGAACGCGGGGTTCGACGTGCCGTCCGGATTGAGCCCTTGCACCCGATAGTACGCCGCATCCGCGGCAAAACCACTCGATGCCGCCTGCCAGAGCCGGTTGTAGGCGTCGAGCGTGCCGTCGGTCACTTCGATCGTGTAGGGCGCCCCGGGGCCGGCGTCGACCTTGGCCACGTCGTAGTCCTCGCTGCTTCCCCCGAAATACGAGGCCGCGTAGCGAGCCTCGGAGCGTTCCTGGGTCTGGTAGATACCCCAGTACTGGCCGTTGATATAGAGATGGTAATACCGGCTCCTCGTATAGGGTTGGCCGGTCGCCCCCTGAAGATCGCGGGAAAAGACGTCTCGCAACAGGGTATTCTTGCCGCCGTTGTCGTCGCCCGAGCTGCCCTTGAAGGCCCATGAGTAATTGCTCTCGGTCCTCAGGTCCATCTTGTCGAACTCATCGACCCCTTCGTCGCCGAAGAGAGGGTATTTCAGCTTGGACGAGCCGTACTCGGCCCGGAAGAACAGGCGGAAGGCGTGCTTGGCGTTGTCGTTCTGGCGGCCGTAGCCGCCGCGAATCCGCAGACCCGCGTCGATCTGGAAGCCTTCGGTCCCGTCGGGATTGATCAACTCCATCGAGACCGGACGCTCCCACGCGATGCCGTCCTGCAAGGCGTTCACGTAGATCCCTGTGCTGGCGTCGAAGAGGTTGGCCAGAGGCGTCACCAGCGAGATCGAGGGAATCGACAGCAGCGCGTCGTCGATCAGGTCCTTGTACCGGGCGTCGTTCACCACATCGGGGTCCATGCCGTAGTCGATGACCTGCCCGCCGCCGCCCATGCCGGGAAAGCCGCCCCAGCCGCCACCGCCCCCGGAGGACTTGGGATCGGGCCAGTTGGCGCCGGGCTTGGACCCCGTCGGCGATTGCTTGACCACGTCGGCCACAAAGATGTACGTCTGCGTGCGAACGGCGGAGGGCTTCCACCCCTCCCGAATCGCCACGGCTCGCAGGCATGTGGTCTTGTCGATGGAGATGGGACCCGTGTAAAGCGTCCCGGATACCGTCGGGGTCTTCACCTGGCCGGGCACATTGCGCCCTCCGGACGGGGTGGCGCTGGTCTGCACCTGGCCGGGCAGTTCGCCGTCCAGCGAGTAGTAGATCGTCGCTTCGGAGGTCTCACAGGAGAGCTCAAGGGGGAAGGGGGCGTCACAGAAGCCATGCCCCCGGCTGAACGTGATCTCGCCGACCAGTCCTTCGTAGCCCCCCTGGTTGGCGGCTCCCGGCGTGGCCGGGACGAAATACCGCAGCTCGTTCCCTGCGTCCGGCCGGCGGCCATAGGAGACGTCCGCGGACAGCTTCGGAAAGGCCATGGCATCGACCAGGGTCGCGCCGTCGGCGGCGAACAGGGCCAGTTCCTCGCCTGCGGCGCTGAGCTTGAAGCCCGCGTGCAGCCCCTGGGCTTGGGTATCCCCGTCGGCCCAGATCAAGAGGTACCCGCCGGGAGCGACCGTCGTCAGCGCCGGATCGGTCGCCGGGATTTGCCATTTCGTCGGATCGTTGGGATCGTCGGTCAGGTACAGACCGCCTGTGTCTATGGGCGCACCTCCGTAGTTGTAGATCTCGATCCAGTCGTCGTATTGCCCCTGCGGGTCGGCCTTCGTTTCGGAATTGGACGCCATCACCTCGTTGATCGCCAGCGAAACCGCCCGGGCGGGCACGGAAACCATGAGAATCGCGCAGACCGCCGGCGCCGAAATCCTTCGAGTCAGTCCTCTCACGCTTGGACACCTCCATCCCGGCCAATGGACGACAGAGAAAAGGCCGACCGGGGCGGTCGCCGCAACGCCCCGGCCGGGCCCAATAGTGCGAACGCCTTCTATGCAAGGTTAGTGGCATCTCCGGGGCGCCGGTGACAAATCCTCGCAGATTTCCGGAAAAGTCCGCGTGAAGCCTCCCGGGCAGGCGATGGGCGCCCGGCGTCAAGGCCGAAGGAATCGCTTCATCCCACCTGAACCGGACGCCGGGGGGGTGCGTACTACCTGAATGCGGCGACGGATCCGGGAACGGGAAACCGGGCCGCTTGGTCTTGGGGATTCTGCCGGGAAGAGAATACAGACATCAAGAGCCGGGTATTCCGCTTCGGCCTGGGGTGTGGGCAATCGCCTGTTCGTCGGTCGGCCGGGGAGATTTCCAGAATCAGGGGTTTGACGGGAACTGAGTCGCTGTATCCAAGAGGAAAGGGAAGAAAACATGACGACGAATCTGTTTCGCAGGGATGTTCTTCGATTGGCGCCGTTGGCGGGCCTTGGCTTGGCGATTGAAACCGGCACTGTGGCTGGCCAGGCTCCGGCCGGGCCTGCGAAGACCCCGTTCGCCGACGCCTACGGCGAGGGCCAGTACCGCCTGCCCCCGCTTCCGTACGACTACAACGCCCTGGAACCCCTTTACGACGAGAAGACGCTGCGCATCCATCACGGCAAACACCATGCCGGTTACGTGACCGGCCTGAACGCAACGCTGGAGGGTTTGCAGGCCGCCCGGACCAAGGGCGACTACGCCCAGATTCAGAACCTCTCTCGAGCCCTGGCCTTCCACGGCAGCGGCCACATTCTCCATACTCTGTTCTGGCATTCGATGAGCCCCACCCAACGCGAAGTGCCCGACGTCCTGGCCGACGCGATGACCAAGAGCTTCGGCTCGGTGCAGAATGCGACGAGCCAGTTCGCAGCAGCCGCCAAGGGCGTCATGTCCAACGGCTGGGGCTTGCTGGTCTACGAACCGATCGCCGACAGACTGCTGATTCTGCAGGCCGAGCGGCACCAGGATCTGGCCGTCTGGGGCGCCGTTCCCCTGCTGGTCTGCGACGTCTGGGAGCACGCTTACTATCTGCAGCACCAGAATAACCGGGGAGCGTGGGTCGAGAACTTCATGAAATTAGCCAATTGGCCGTTCGCCGCGTCGCAACTGGAGCAGGCCAGAGCCGGTCGCCGCCAGGCGTGAGCGGCGCGATGCTCACCGGACGACGAGCCGGGATGACTCCGTCGCGGGAGGATCTTCTCATGGGCAAAAATTTGGATAGGTGGATAATGTGGATAATTAAGTGTTTTCCCTACTTTCCAAACAACCTAGCTTGAGCGTATTCTGGCTACATTACGTTGTGCGTGATCTTGAACAAACACAGATTCCAGGGTTGCCACCGACAGAAGGGGCGACGGGAAAAGCAGCATCGGGGTTCTCAGGCGCGCCATCGCATGGCTGAGGGCTCGCAAAAGGAGAAACACAGGATGAATCTGCTGAACGCGAACGAACGCATCACCGGAGGGGCCCTCCGGATGCCTCACTCCGCCCTGGGAATCGTCGGATTGACCCGGGAGGCAGAGCGGATCTGTCCGGAGTGCGGAGCGCCCATGATCGAGTTTGACAGGGTTACGGAAGACGGTGCCGTATTCATTTGGTACACCTGCACCCGGGAGAACTGCGAGGGGCAATGGCTGACCAAGAAGGCGTTGCGGATGTGTGGCGTCTGACGGCGAAGGCGTTCCAAACGCCCGCGGGACCGCGTTCTCAGGATGCGATTCCGGCAGGGTCAGTTTCGCTCCCGCCGGGATGCACGGCAAGGGATTGGGATCGGGCCGCCTGAAAACCGGGGGGCTTTCGGGCTTAGCCGGCATGGTGAGGGGCAGGGATGCTCGCGGGAACGGGTCCCGCCGGTTTCTAAGAAGATGGAATGGGGTGAGGAGGGAAACGGGGGCAGGCGTTCCAGGCCAACGCGGGGCCTGCTGGACGGCGGACTTTGGTCGCCACCAGTTCACAGGGGGTGAAAACAGAATATGCCGTGGCGCACGGGGGAAGTTGCGGCAGTAGTACGATGACAGACAGGAACAGACTATGAGCCGACTTCACTGCACCCAGGCCGTGGGAGCCACCCAGACCGCTCTCCTCGATGGATACGATCCCGAGATCCGCATGGAGAAGGTCCTCGAAATCCGAAAACGACTGAGAGAGGGGCGATACAGCATCAAGGATCGACTGGACATCGTCATCGAGCGGATTCTCATGTCGCTCTCCTGAAACCTCGCGGCCGGTCATCGTCGCGGCATGGCTTCGGCAACCCGCATCCCCTGGGAGGCCGGAGGGCGGATCTTCCGTTCCTCTCCTCCCTTCATGCCTGTCGAATAGACGCACGCCCGTCCTTCCTGTATAGTGAGCCGCCGGCAATGACGCCGTGGATTGCAGGGTGGCTTCATATGATCGTGAAGGTGAGGATACGTACCACGAGGAAGGGGTTCTCGGCGGCGTCGATGGCGTGCTGGCTGTCGATTCTGGCGGGTCTCGCCTCTGCGACGGCGGCCGACCGCATCCGCCTGGACGCGGACATGTTGACCAACCTCTCGGGGCAGCGCCCCGCCGTCGAGCTGGTCGACGAGCAGGACCTCGAAGGCGACCCCCGCACAGGCCAGGCGGCCCAGCCCAAGACCGCCTATTCCAACGGCTGGATGAACGCCAAGCTGTACTACCCGATCTCGATCGTGGTGGACCTGGGAGCCGTCCACGACCTGACCGACGTATGCTGGTTCGACGTGGAAGGCCAGGGCCGAATGACCGTCGAATCCCGTCAGGACCACGCCTGGCGGCCGCTGATCGCCGATGAGTTGAAGGAGTACCGCAGGTGGTCGTCGCACAAAGTCGCCGTCTCGACCCGCTACCTGCAACTGACGTTCGAGAATCCCGCAGCCCAGATCGGAGAATTCGTGCTCTACGGAACCGCTCGCGGGCCGCGGGCCGCCCCGCCCCAACCGGCCAGGCATTCACAGGCCCTGATGGAGTCCTTCATCGGGGTCAACGGCTTCGTCGACGATCCCATCGAGCGGATCGCCGCCTGCGGGCACCTCCGCGAATACCATTCCTGGCAGTGGGACGAGGGCAACCAGGACTCCAACTATCCCGGCTACCCCAACAATCGACTGGCCTGGAGCCCCAGTTGGGTCAGCGGGCCGGGCTGGGGCTGGGATTTCGACGCCTTCTATCAGCAATTGAAGGACGCCGGCGTCGAGGTCGCCCCCTGCCTCCAGGGCTGCGCCCCCTATCTCGTCGGCTTTGACAAGGAGCGGACGGACGAAAAACCCGTCGCAGGTGGAGATCCGGCCGACCCCAGGTCCTACATCGCACATGCCTCGTACATGTTCCAGTTCGCCGCCCGGTACGGCGGCGCTCGATGCGACGAGGCCCTGCTCAAGCTCAAGCCCGGCCAACCCGTGCGGACCGGCCTGGGCCTCGTGCGATACCTGGAGAACTGGAACGAGCCGGACAAATGGTGGAAGGACCGCGTCGCGTATTTCCAGCCTTGCGAACTGGCCGCGATGTGCAGCGCCGACTACGACGGGCACAAGAAGGCCCTGGGCCCGGCCGTGGGCGTCAAGAACGCCGACCCGAACATGAAGCTCGTCCTGGGCGGCCTGGCCAGGCCGGAGGTCGAGTACCTCAAGGCGATGAAGTTGTGGGCCGAGTTCCATCGCGGGGGCGACTTCCCCGCCGACGTGATCAACCTGCACCACTACAGCAACGACTCGGGCGGCCAGGGCGGCAATCCCACCACCGGGATCAGCCCCGAAGCCGATGGTCTGCGGGAGCGATTCGGCCGCATCGTCCAGTGGCGGGACCGGTTCCTGCCGGGCAAGGAGATCTGGGTCTCCGAGTTCGGCTACGACACGAATCCGCAGTCGACGTTCCGGGCCCCGGCGATCGGGTCCGACAGCGCCGAGGAGGTCCAGGGACGGTGGATCGTGCGGTCGTACCTGGCCCTGGCGGCCTCGGGCGTGGACCGCGTCCAACTCTTCATGCTCAGGGACGTCAACGCGGGCAACCCCGTCCAGTTCAACAGCTCCGGCCTGACGGCCGAGAAATGGAATCGGCACAAGCCCAAGCGGTCCTGGTACTACGTCGCGACGTTGCGGCATGTCCTGCGAGGCACGCGATTCGAGTCCGAGATCGCCTCCGGTGACGCCAACGTGCGA
>JAAYVJ010000350.1 GCA_012517265.1 Planctomycetota bacterium
GCCGTGCGGGACCTCGGCGAGGGCGCCAAGGTGTTCGCCCAGGTCACGTCGGGGGTCGAGCTGTCCACGATGTGGACCAAGGGCGACAAGCGAGGCGGAACCTACCCCGGCGGTTGGACCGCCATGCAGTACATGGCCGCCTACAACCCAATCCGCGGTACCGGTCTCTATCTGGGCATGCACGATCCCTGGGGCTCCACGAAGGACATCTTCGCACAGGGCCGGCCGGAGAAGCAGGCGGTCGCTCTCACCTTCGACCATCCTGTCCCCAATATGGGCAAGCCCGGTGTCGGTTTCGACCTGCCGGGCGTGGCGCGATGGCAGTTGCTGCGGGGAGACTGGTTCGACGCCGCGATGATCTATCGCGACTGGGTCGTCAAGGAGGCGAAGTGGTGGCCTTCGCTCGCGCCCAACGGCCGCGAGGACACTCCCCGCTGGATGCGGGAACTGCCGGCCTGGGTCATGACGGGCGGCCCGGCTTCGGACTGTGTGCCCAAGGTCAAGGCCTTTGCGCAGGCGACGGGGTTGCCCACCGGCTTTCACTGGTACAACTGGCACCAGATTCCGTTCGACAACGACTACCCCCACTACTTCCCGGCGAAGGACGGATTCAGCGAGGGCGTCGCGGAATTGAAGGCCGCGGGCGTTTACCCCATGCCCTACATCAACGGTCGGCTGTGGGACATCCACGACAAAGGAGCCGAGGATTGGGAGTTCACGAAGACGGCCCGCCCGGCCGCTGCGAAGGACGAGGACGGCGCCCCGTGCACGGAGAGCTACGGCAGCAAAGAGACCGACGGCAAAGAGGTCACGCTGGCGGTCATGTGCCCGACCACGCCGCTGTGGCAGAACCAGGTTCGCGACATCGTGCTTCGCCTCTTCAATGACTACGGCGTCAGCGGCGTCTACATCGACCAGATCGCGGCCGCCGCGCCGAGGCTGTGCTTCGACGCCTCTCACGGCCACGACCTCGGCGGCGGTCACTGGTGGACGGAGGGATATTGGAAGATGCTCGACGCCATCCGCGCCGCCAAGCCCGCCGACCGCATGCTGACGACCGAATGCAACGCCGAGCCGTACATCAAATGGCTCGACGGCTACCTGACTTGGCACTGGCAGAACCAGGACATGGTCCCGGCGTTCTCGGCCGTCTATGGCGGCGCCGTCCAGATGTTCGGCCGGGCCTATCGCGGGGGGCCCACCCAAGATCTCGCCCATCGAATGAAAGCCGGACAGCAGTTGGTCTATGGAGAACAGATCGGCTGGTTCGGTCCGGAGATCATCGAGCGACCCGATTGCGGCCCGTTCCTGAGCGATTGTATCCGGCTCCGGCATTTGCTCGGCGAGTACTTCTATCGAGGCCGGATGGCTCGCCCGCCTCGCCTGGCGGGTCCGGTCCCGACGGTGACCGCGGACTGGCAATGGAGCGGCCAGTGGCCGATCACGACCGATGCGATCCTGACCGGCGCGTGGCAGATTCCCCAGGACAACAGAACCGTCATGCTGTTCGCCAACGTCTCGGACAGTCCGTTCGCGTCGCATCTGTCGTTGAATCCCAAGGACTACAGCTTCTCGGGCAA
>JAAYVJ010000351.1 GCA_012517265.1 Planctomycetota bacterium
CCCGTCGGGAGCTGCCCGGCCGATCGCGACACGTGCGGAAAACGCCTCGACCACCGCGGGCGGCGAGGGCGAACGAACAACCGCTAAACCAAGCAGTATAAGTCCGTCTGAACCCCCTGTCAAGCAACGCGTTTGCCGCAATCTGTCCGGAGGTTCGCCGGGGTTCCAGAAGGGGAACGAGGGGCGTGGCCTCGCGTGTCGGTCATGAACCCCTTGGGCAAGCCAGGTGTCGTCGAGCCGTTCGGATTCTGGTGGTCGTGACGCAAACCATTCCACCTGTCGCCATATCGCGCAATTCCCCCGAAGAGCTGGTCCTTTGCGCTTGTCGCCCTGCCGGAAGTCCGATAGACTGGGTAATGTCGAGATTATAGGCAGAGTAACTCAGCGTGCCGCTCGGTGGGAGCTCCGAGCCGGCGGTTGGGCTGAGGTGGTTCGAGTAGTGCAAGGGCCGAAGGAGGTGGCGTGCGCCAGTTGGTCCTGCGGTGCGCATGTCTACCACGTTCTCCGGCGTCGCGTAGTCGGTGTGTTCGTTCGCCCTTCGGGTGAGCGTTGGGTACATCCGTTCCAAAATAGAAGGAGGACTAGACCATGCACAAGCGACTCATTCTCTTGGCTCTGGCTCTGATGCTGGGCCTATGCTGCAGCCCCGCCTTGATGGCCGCCAACATCATCTTCGTCACGGAAGCCGGCGACACCGACGGCAACGGCATCCAGGACGACATCGGGTTCGAGGAGTTCCTTACAGGGCTTGGGCACCAGATTGACATACGACGAGGCAACTGGACGACGCTCGACGCCGCCAAGATCGCGGAGCTCAACGCCGCGGATCTCATCGTCGTCAGCCGGCGCACAGGCAGCGGCAACTACGCCAGCGACGCGACCGAGATCAACCAGTGGAACGGGCTGACTGCTCCGATTCTGTTGTTGACCCCGTACCTGTCGCGAGGGACGACCTCGAACTACCGCTGGTACTGGGTCAACTCTTCGACGGTCAACAACCTGGTCGCGCCCCGCGTCGAGGCGGTCGTGCCCAGCCACGCGATCTTTAAGGGCGTCGCCCTGGACGGCAGCAATCAGTTCGATCCGCTGGACGGGACCACCGGCACGGGCCAGACCTCGTTCGCCGGTACGCTCGACGTCGGCAGCGGCACGCTGCTGGCCAAGGCCGCCACAGGCACCAACGCCTGGATCATCGAATGGGAGGCCGGCCAGCCGTACTACACCGGTTCGCCCGGCACCCCGGCCGGCAAGCGCATGCTCCTGTGCTGCGGCACCCAGGAATCCGGCGCGACGCCCCAGGGCGCGTTCAACCTCACCGAGAGCGGCAAGAAGGTCTTGGCCAATGCGGTCAGCTACATGCTCGGGATCCTCAACCGTAAGACTGCCTCGTCGCCCGTTCCGGCCGACAAGGCGACGGATGTGCTCCGCGACACGCTGCTGAGCTGGTCGCCCAGTGAGTACGCCCAGACGCACAACGTCTACCTCGGTACGTCCCAGGCTGATGTCGAGGCCGGCGCCTTGGGAACGCTCGTCAGCTCCGGCCAGGACGCCAACGCCTTCGATCCGGGCCGCCTGGTTCTCGGGCAGACGTATTTCTGGCGAATCGACGAGGTCAACGGCGCCCCCGACTTCAGCGTCGCCAAGGGCGACGTGTGGTCCTTCACGGTCGAGCCATACTCCTATCCGGTCACCGGCGTCACCGCCACGGCCTCCAGTGCCAGCAAGGACATGGGGCCGGAAAAGACGGTCGACGGATCGGGCCTCAGCGCGAACGGTCAGCACTCGGTGACCCCCGAGCAGATGTGGCTCAGCGCCAAGGGCGCGGCACAGCCCACGTGGATTCAGTTCGAGTTCGCCAGACTCGAGAAGCTCGACAAGATGCTCGTGTGGAACTCCAACCAAGCGTTGGAAGGCATTCTCGGCCTGGGCGCCAAGGACGTGACGGTCGAGTATTCGGCGGACGGCCAGGCCTGGACCTCGCTGGGCGACTTCGTGTTCGCGCAGGCTACGGGCTTGGTGGCCTACGCGGCCAATACGACCGTC
>JAAYVJ010000045.1 GCA_012517265.1 Planctomycetota bacterium
AGCAGCGACTCGATCTCATCGGCGATCTCGGCGGGCTTGCGCGATCGGGGAATCGAGCCTTTCGAGAGCGGGTCCGCACAGTACAGGCACAGGCGGTTGCAGCCCCGCTTGGTCTCGAACCCGCACTGCCCGCCGCGGGCGAAGTAGGTCCGGTTGTCCACCATGTTGCGACGGACGGGCAGCGAAAAATCCGCGGGCCAGGCCGGCTCGTTGACGCATGTTTGTCCGCCCTGCCGCCAGATGAGCCCGGGGACACTGTGAAAGTCCCGGCCGTTCTCGATTTGTCGGTAGAGAGAGACCGTGGCGGCCTCCCCGTCGCCGCGGACGCCGAAATCGGCGACGGTGAACTCTACGACCTGCCTGGCGAAAACGGAGAACCCGACGCCCCCGAGGACGATGGGCGCGTCGCTGAGGCTGCGGATGTCCCGCACGAGTTGGGCCAATCCCGGCACGAACCACTCGGCGCTCGGCCAGAAGCAGTCGTCCACATTGCGGAAGGACAATCCGATCAGCGAGGGATTGCGGCGGGAGAAGAACTCGCGAATCGCCTTGGCGGGCTCCTCGCAAAGGGCCAGGTCAAGAATGCTCACCTCGATGCCGGCCCGCCCGCACGCCTCGGCCACGTACTCCAGACCGATCGGCGCGATCGGCGGCACCATTCGATTGGTATTGATGAGGGTCAGCATAAGCCGATATGGTACCCACAGGGATCTCAAGTCGCAAGGACGATTCCGTGACAGCGACGGCAACCAGCTTTCCGGACGTCACTGTGTCGACTGCGACTCCTGCTCGTCTTTCTGCCGGGCCTTCTTCTCGGCGAACAGGGCCAGGAGGATGCCAAGTTCGTACAGGGCGCACAGCGGAACGGCCAGCGAGATCTGGGAGACGACGTCGGGAGGCGTCGCGACGGCCGAGACGAAGAACATGCCCAGGATCACGTACTTGCGGACGTTGCGGAGCGTCGCGATGGAGACCAAGCCGGTGCGAACCAGGATGAAGATCGCGATCGGCGTCTGGAACGCCACGCCGAAGACCAGCATCAGGACGGTCACGAAGGAGATGTACCGATCGAGCGTCCAGTTGCTAGCCGTACCGACGAGATCGCCGAACCCCAGGAAGAACCGGAGCGTCAGCGGCGCGATGACGAAGAGGAAGAACAGAGCGCCGGTGATGAACAGGGCCGTGGAGAAAGGGACCGCCGTGTGGACGTACTTTCTTTCCGCCGGATACAGACCCGCGGCGACGAACATCCAGAGTTGATAGAACACCCAGGGGGAAGTCAGAATCAGACCGCTGATGAAGGAGACCTTCATGTAAGCGACAAACGCCTCCGCCGGGGCCAGGGTCTGCAGGCGGGCGTAGGTCGGAAGGGCCTCATCCCCCGTCATGGACCGTGTCTTCTTGACCCAGGCGTCGATCGTGTCGGTGGCGACGCCGCGGACGAACCGGATCCGGTGCGGATCGATCTGCGGGGCATTCGGATCGAGGCGGGCGGTCAGCGTGTCGAAGAACATCTCGGCGAACAGGCTAATCTCCGATTTCACCCGCGGCATCTCCGTCTTCTGGAGCCATTCGCTCATTGCGGAGACGTAAGGTCTTTTGATGAAATCGAGGATGTGCGTGCCGAAGGTCATGGCGACGATGACCCCGATGGCCAGCCCCATGATCGCCAGAATGAGTCGCGCGCGGAGTTCCTCCAGGTGGTCGCCGAGCGACATCGTGCAGTTTTCGGGGTCGAGGATCTTCCTGATCTTGGCCATCGCACCAACACAGGCGGAACAACGTGGATTGAGCGACTACGCCCGGTTTTCACTTCTTCGCGGAGGGCTTGTCGTCGGAGACCGCGTCGCTGCTGGTCTTCTTCACGTCGTCCACCAGCTCGTCGGTCGATTCCTTGGCCTCGTTGATGCCCTTCTTGAACTCCGTGAGGCTCTTGCCCACGCTGCGGGCCAGTTCCGGCAGCCGCTTGCCGAAGATCAGCAGCGCAATGACCAGAATCACCAGCCACTCCGTGTGCCCGGGCATGCTGAAGATCGCCAACACCTGCATCGATTGAGTCATCGAATTCTCCTTACGGCCGTTCGCGCACCGCGAACGCCAATACCTTCACCGTGTGGGATTCAACCTGGATTTATGTGGCCCCCGCTGCGTAGCGCCTTCGCGACGCCCTGACAGACTCGTCACACGATGGAGTATAGTAGCCGGCCGCGAGACCGTCAATAGAAAAAGCGACACGCCGTCCGGATTCCGGATGCGTCGCCGCATTCCACGAAGGCAGCAGCGTCTGACGGAATGCTCCTCCTCATGCGTCTCTTTAAGAAACGCATCAGTCGATCGCTCTTGGTTCACAAGGTCCGGTAATCGCGACAGAACGGGGCTCGCGGGTTGACCCGCTGGGTTCTTCAACATGGAGATTCGCGATTCCAACCGCCAGGACTGATTCTGTAAATCATTGCTACACAACCACTTACGATGTTGCCGTTCATTTTCTCCTTGATGAGGCCGCTGCATTTCGGCTATAATACGCTCACTGCTTGAGTTTAGAAGTAACTGGTTTCTGGGGGGTAGAAAATGATTATGACCAGGTTTTACTACGAAGTCTGGCTGCCTTTCACGATGACCAAGCGTCGGATCCTCATCCTGGCCATCGCCAGCTACATGGCCCTGTGCTGAGCCGCCATTTCTGACAGTCGTCCTTGCGTTCCCGCACAGCGACGGCGCAGGAAAGGCATGCCGCACGGCGTAGTCTCTGTTTGGCCTTTTCAGGTATCCTCCTCCGATCGGTGTTTCCGATCACCACACCTCATTCCAGAGAATTGCGATGATCGTCGCTTGCCCGCACTTCGGTCCGGCATAGGGCCGAGCCGGAATGCAAAAGGGGCCCATATCCACCCGGATACGGGCCCCTACTGCTTACTTCAACTCCCGGAGACCAGGACTGGTCGCCAGGCGTCTTACTGCTGCGATGCGGACTTGCCGTAACCGATGTCGTCGATGAACACCATACCGGAGCCGCCGGTCGTTGCGCCCTTGGCGCCGACGCCGATCGTGAGCTTCTTGACCTTGCTGAGATTCACGCCGTTAAGGCTGCTCATCGGGATCGTCCAGCGGGTCCATTCGGCTACGGTGGCCGCCGCGTTGCTGGTGGCGGTGGCCGACTTGCCGGCGCTGTCCGTCACCGTCAGGTACATCGGGGCTGCGTCGTTGTACCGTGCCGCGTTGATGGCCGCGCCCTGCCAGGTGCCGGTGACGGCGCCGGTGGCGGTGATGCCCTCGAACTGGAAGGTCCGATCCACGCCGGCCACGTGTGAGGTGACCGCGATGCCGATCAGAACCGGGTCGGCCATTTCGATCACCGTCTGGCCCACGAGGCTCCAGGTCTTGCCGTCGGCGGAGATGTAGCCTGTGAACGTGCTGCCCTGGCGGTCGATCTTCACCCAATACGGAGGAGCCACGACGGACGTGCTGTCGGCGTTGCCGGACGTGCCGTTGGTCGTCGCACGATACTGGAAGCTGGCGCCGTTGCCGCCGCTGCCGGTCATGACCATCATGGCATGTTTCGAGCCGCCGTTGACGGTGTCGCGGATCATCACGCCGCCCTTGGCCCAGGTGTTGGTGCCGGTGCCGTTGCTGGTCACGCGGGCGATCAGGCTGCCGTCGCCGGTGAGGGTTTTGTAGGCGTAGGTGAACTCATCGGAGTTGTTCCAGATGTCGGCGCCGGCGCCGGTGAGGCTCATCTTGCCGCCCGTCTCGGCCACGGCGGTGGTCGCCAGAGCAGGATAGCCGCGAGTCCAGACACACAACTCCGTCGCGCCGGATCCGGTGCAATTCTGGGCCGGGTCGAACACCATCGAGGCCTCGCTGTAGTACGGGGCCTTGGTGTTGTCGTAGGCCATGGGCATCGATTGGGCGCCGCGGTGGACGATCGCCTGCTCGGCGAACGGAGCCGTCATGTAGCCGACCGTCGAGCCGCTCATGCCGTCGGTCATGCCGTCGACCCAGTACTCGTAGATCCGGTTGCCTTCGTCGTCGGTATAGCCCTCGAAATCCTCGATGAACGCGAATTCCTGGCTGGTGAAGCTCCAGACGTCGCCTTCATACGTGCCGGCGTCGCCGACCTCGTCGACCTTCCAGAAGTACTTGGTCCCGAACGTCATCGACGCGGGGGTGAAGCCATGGCCGGTCACTGTGTTGGCCGGGGCGGTGCCGGCGGCGACCGCGTCGCCGTCCGTGCCGAAGAACACCTTGTGCGAAGTGGCCTCACGGCCGGGCCGCCAGTCCATCGAGGCGGTCAGGGCCACGTCCGTCGCGGCGTTGGCCGGCTGCGGCTCGCGGGCCTGAACCGGCACGTAGAAGAACCGCACCTCGCTCAAGCTCACCTGCTGGGCGACGCCGCCCCAGTTGCTGTTGATCGTCAGCTTGACGAACTTGGCGTTGACACCGCCGAAATCGACGACCGTGTTGGCCGTGTAGGCGGCGTCCGCGGTGGCCCGGGCGAACTCGTGGCTGCCATCGAGCGAGGTCCAGGTCTGGCCGTCGATGGAGTACTCGATCGTGACGTCCTTGGCGCCGAAGCCCACGAACATCTCAACGATCTGGTTGGCGTTCCAGACCCACATCTGGTCGAGTTTGTAGACCTTGTCGAACTGATACTGGATCCAGTGGGGCTTGGTGTTGCTGCTCATCCACATGTGCGCCAGTTCCATGGAGTGCTGGTCGTTGGCGTTCAGGCCGGACCCGTTGACCGTGTTCTGGGCGCCGGTGTCGGCCCGGCTCTGGCTGGAGGCCGTGGCCGTCACGTTCCGGACCGGGTAAGAGAACGGCTCGACAGTGAAGCTCCAGACCGCGCCCTTGAAGACCGTGTAATCGGGGGCCGCGTTGACCTCATCGACTCTCCAGTAGTAGGTCTTCCCGAATTCGAGCAAGCCGTCGGGATCGCAGGTCAGACCGGTCTGCCCCTGGCTGATCAGCACGCCCTTCGGATTGGCGCGACTGGCGTTGTTGACGTCGTCGAACGTGTCGCTGAAGTACACGTCATGCGTCGCGGCGGTCTCGCCGGCTGCCCAGGTCAGGACCACGTCCTGGGGGACGTCCGTCTGGCCGTCGTCCGGCACAGGAGAGGTCGCCGCCCCGGTGACCAGGTCGTCGCCGGTCATGATCTTCAGGATTTCGTCCGCCGTCATGCTGCGGTTGTAGATTCGCACATCGTCCATCATCCCGCCGTATTCGCGAGACGCCTCCTCGGTGTCGCCGATGAGGACGTTGGCCGTGCTGGTCGTCCCGGGCAGCGCCGTGCCGGAACCGCCGGAGCCGGCCGCCACGCCGTTGATGTAGTAGTAGTGGACGCCGTCGCGGACCATCGCGCAGATGTGAACCCACTGATTCAGCGGGACCGTGCTGCTGCTGGTCGTGCCCACGTAGCCGCCGCTGGGCCCGATGCTGAAGTGCATGACGCCGGAACTGGTCGTATACAAGCTGTACGACCGAGGGGCGTTGCCTTTGGAGATGATGCCCTGGTACCCCCCGCCGGGGAACTCGTACCGAGGCATGTTGACCCAGGCCATAACGCTGACCCCGGTCGACACGCACAACGATTCATTGTGCGGGACGGTGACATAGTCGTCCGTGCCGTCGAACTTCAGTGCGTTGCCGAAATAGCCGGCGACCCACTGGGGGCCGTTCATGAGCGTCCCGTCGTTTCCGTACATGCTGGAGTCGTGGGCCGTCGTTCCCGAACCCTCATTGAACCACCACCATCCGACCAGAGTCGGGTCCGTCTTGGCGTTCGCCGAAGCGACCGGCCAGACCAGTCCCACACAGAGAACCGCAAGACACATTCGTTGCAACATGATGTTCCTCCTGATGCACCTTTGGGATAAAATGGGTGACCCACACGATTTGCCCGACGAAGCGCTTCTGTCAGTTTGCCCAATCCTCCTGGGACCCATGCGCCCCCGCCATGCGTCCCCAACGACCATCATTGCCTACCGACACAAAAGTGATTCTACGACAAGCGGCCTTGCCGAGTCAAGAAGAAGCTCTCTTTCGTCGACGGAATCGAAGGCGACGGTCCTTTTCGCAGCGTTGACATGCGCGGACATTCGAGGTATACTGAACTATCTTGTGAACGGCGTATCGCAAGCAGGAGCAATCATGCAGGCACGACTGAGGTTCTTGGGAGCGGCCCGGAATGTGACCGGTTCGCGGCACATGCTCGAGGTCGACGACACGCGGATTCTGGTCGATTGCGGCCTGTATCAGGAGCGGCAGTTCGCATCACGGAACTGGGACCCCTTCGTGGTGCCTCCTGCGAGTCTCCGAGCGGTTCTGCTGACCCATGCCCATCTCGATCATTGCGGCCTGCTGCCCAAGCTGGTCAAAGAAGGCTTCAAAGGCCGGATCTTCTGCACGGCGGCCACCGCGGAGATCGCCCAGATCGTGCTGCTCGATGCCGCCAAGATCCAAGAAGAAGACGCGGCTTTCAAGCGGAAGCGGCACAAGAAAGAAGGACGCCAGGGACCTCACGGCGACCAGCCCTTGTACACGGCCGAGGACGTCGAGAAGTGCCTGCCCCTCTTCACTTCGGTGGAATATGGGGATACGGTGGCAATCGCCCCCGGCGTGGAGGCCGTGTTCTCCGAGGCCGGACACGTTCTGGGCTCGTCGTTCATCAATGTCGGCATCGCCGGGAATGGGGACAGCCGCAACGTGCTGTTCTCTGGAGATGTCGGCCGCAAGAACCGCCCGATCATTCGAGATCCTGACCGCGCCAAGGACGGGGACTATATCCTAATCGAATCCACCTACGGCGATCGCGTTCACGGCGGCCGCGAGGACATCAAGGCCGCCATCGGCGAGGTGATCCGCCAGACCCGCGCCGCCGGCGGCAACCTCATCGTGCCCAGTTTTGCCCTGGAACGGGCTCAGGAACTGCTCTATTTCATTCACGAGCTTCAGCACGAGGACGCGATCCCGCATCTGATGGTGTTCCTCGACAGTCCGATGGCCAGCGCGATCACCAAGGTATTCCGGCATCACCCGGACCTCTTCGACGGCGGGATGAGACAGTTGATGCGTCAGCACGAATCGCCCTTCGAATTCCCCGGTCTGCGATTCACCGAGAGCACGCAGGAATCCAAGGCGATCAACACAATCAAGGGGACCGTGGTCGTGATCGCGGGTTCGGGCATGTGCACCGCCGGGCGAATCAAGCACCACCTGGCCAACAACATTTCGCGGGCCGAAAGCACGATCATGTTCGTCGGCTACCAGGCCATCGGCACGCTCGGGCGGCGGATCGTCGACGGGGATCCGGAGGTGCGAATCCTGGGTGTCAACTATCCCGTCAAGGCCCGCGTCGTCCAGATCCAGGGCTTTTCCGCCCACGCGGACCGAGAGGAACTGCTCCAGTGGCTCGGCTCGCTGAAGAAAGCGCCGCGGAGGCTCTTCATCGTCCACGGCGAGGCCGAGAGTGCCAAGGGCTTCGGCCGGTTCATCCACGAGCGAACCGGCTGGGACGTCTCTGTCCCCGAGTACCAGGAAGAGGCGATTCTCGATTAGACAGAATCGCCCAGGGAGAACATCGCTTCCCTGGGCGATCGCAGGTATTCCTCAATAATGCCGATCAATCCTCCGGCAGCGGTCTATCCTTGGTCTCCGGGGCCCAGATCAGGGCCACGATGCCCACGAGATAGATCAGGCACATGATCATGGCCACCTTGCGGAACGGCAACATCGTGCTCAGCCAGCCCAACAGCCAGGGGAACGGCGCCGCGACATAGCGAACCGTGTTGTAGCAGAAACCGACTCCGGTGCCGCGAAGGCGGGTCGGGAAGATCTCCGGGAAGTAGATCGAGTAGCCTGCGAAGCAGGATAGAGTGCCGAAGCCCATGATCGGCAGCATCCAGTAGACGTCCGTCTCCGTCGTCAGGGAATGGAAGACGTAGGCCACCGTCACCAGGCAGAACGCGAACGAGAGGAAGAACGCCGTACGCCGGTTGAACCGCGACGCCAGCCAGGTGAAGGTCAACATGCCCAGCATGGAGCCGACGTCCTGCAAAAGGGTCCCGCGACTCTTGCACTTGTCGATCGTCTTCTGCAAGCGTGCGATCGTCTCGGGGAACGTCTGCTCGATCAGTTGCCGGTTCAGGAAGACGATGTCGGACTTCTCGCCGTGGGCCGCGACCCGTGCGGCCAGATCCGTCGTGTTCTTCTTCAGAGCGATCGACTCGAACGCCTTCGCCTCGTAGAGGTTTCCATCGAGGACAAGGCGATTCAGGCCGGCCAAGAGCGACGCCTGCACGTCTGTTGCGAGGTCCTTGCCGGGTTCGGCCTGGTCCGCCAGGGCCTGCACCTCCGGCGAGAGCTGTTTCTTCACGTGCGCCACGGCCGAGTTGGCCGGCGTCTTGAGCGAGGCGAGAATCTCCGCCGGCTTGAGCAGTTCCCGGGCTTCCAGCGGCCGATTCTTGAACGCGGTGGTGATCAGTTCCGGGGAGAAGAACGCGATGCCCCAGAGGCCGACCATGCCCGCGACGCCGAAGCAGATCCCGATGATCGCGCTCTTGCGCCAACGGGGATCCTTGAACAGGTCCGAGATCCGCCCGACCTTCTTGCCGCCTCCCTTGGCGGCTTCGGCTTTCGCCTTCTTCCAGGGTTCCGGTTCCTTCAGGATCATCAGAATCGGCACGACCAGGACGATCGGCAGCACGCCCACGAAGAACAGAATCTGCCATCCGCTCCAACGGCCCCAGAAGTTCTCTTGGCCGAGCACGATCCCCATGCTCACCGTCGATGCGAGCATGTTGCCGCAGGCCGAGAGCGACTGCATCACGCCCAAGGCCATCGTGCGGAACCGCGGCGGGACGCTTTCAGCCAGCAGGGTCGTCGCAGCGCCGAACATGCCGCCGACGCCGAGGCCGCAGAGGAAGCGGTAGACCAGGAACTGAAGGCCGCTGGTCGCCAGGCCGGACAGTCCGGCGAAGACCGTGTACGACACGAGCGTCGCGACCATCGCCTTGACGCGGCCGTACTTGTCGCTGATCGTGCCGAACAGGATGCCGCCGGTGGCCCAGCCGATCATGAGGAAGAAGGTGGCCATGCCGCCCCAGTACTTCACGTCGCCGTCGCTGGCCGTGGCTCCGAGCAGTTGGCGCAGCGCGGGTTCCCGAGCCAGCACGAAGATGCGTTGTCCCATGCAGTCGAAGAGCCAGCCGCCGGCCGCCAGGACGAGCACCAGCCAGTGATATAGCGTGACTTCCTTCCACCAGGGTTGTTCGAGGGGGGCTCCATTGCGCGCGACCGATTCCGCCATTTGTTCATTCTCCTTATTCCAGGCCAACACCACTTGCTGCTTCTCCAAGGAAGCCGCCAGAGGGGTTTCCTTGAAGAGGTCCCCATGCGATCCCGCCGCACTGAGGGACCCACGCACACGGGCCTTCGAGTCCTTTGCGACCCCGACCCGGCGCCATCGAACCCGTAGTGTACCGCGTACCTTGGGACCGGGCCAACTGATTTCTCCAAGAGAATGGGGCGATGAGCGGAGGTACCGTGGAGCGCGACGGGGCGTGCTCGGTTTGCCGCCGTCTTTTTGTGTTGTCGCCACTGGCTTGCCGGGGTATAGTGTTCACGACCTTACGATGCCCGTCCGGGCGTGCGTAGCGCCCGCGATCCGGGGACATCGGTATCGGCTGGACGGCACAACCGACGGGAATCTCAAACCTCAGGTAAGGAGGCAACTCCATGGCGAGCGAACACACCGAGCAATACCCGATTCGAACCACCTGTTGCCCATGCGGGGCGCATGGACACTCCGCCGGCGGGATCAGCCGACGAGGGTTTCTCCAGAGCGTCAGCGGCGCCGCGGCCGTCGGCACGGCCCTGAGCGGCCTGACGTGGTCCGCCGTTTCAGAAGCCCAGACCGGCGATCGAGCGGGCCCCCAGCGCAGGGCCCTTGTGGTCAGGCCCATCCTGACCTACGACACGCCCACACCGAGACCCCAGACAAGCTGGCGTTCCTGGGGCGGCATCCAGACCCAGCAACAGGCGGAAGAGGAACTCGGGAGAATCCAGAGAGAACTCAACGCGATCAAGCAGCGGGCCGATTTTCCCATGGAGATCGTCAAGCCCGTCGGGGTCCGCAACGCCCAGGAGTTGGCGGGAGTCACCGATCTGGGACAGGCGGACGTCTGCCTGGTGTACGCGGCCGGCGCGGGCATGAACCTCTTCGACGTGATCGCCAAGCAGAGCAAGAACATGATCTTCTTCTGCCGGCACAAGTCCGGGCCGGTCTACCTCTGGTACGAGATCATCAGCCCCCGCTATCTGCGGCAGCATACCGACGCGCTGAAGGTTCAGGGGCTCGACGACGGCGACGTCGTCGTGGACAATCAGGACGAGTTGCTCTGGCGGTTGCGGGCCCTGTGCGGCCTGCAGAACACGATCGGCACTCGGATCGTCGCGCTCGGCGGTCCAGGCGCCTGGGCGCAGCCTGCCGGCGTCGTGCCCAACAAGGTCCGCGAGAAATGGAAGTTCGACATCCAGACCGTCAGCTACGCCGACATGGGCGCGATGATCAAGGAGGCCATGGAGGACGAAGCCGCGATGAAGCTGGCCAGGGAGCGAGCCTCGGCCTATCTGAAAGACGCCGGGGTGACGCTGGAGACCAAGCGGGAGTTCGTGGACAACGCGTTCCTGCTCGACCAGGTCTTTCGCGGCGTGCTGAAGAAGGCGGATTGCCAGGCCTTCACGATCAACGAGTGCATGGGCACGATCATGCCTCTGTCGCAGACAACCGCCTGCCTGACGCTAACCCTGCTGAACGATTCGCGGTATGTGGCGTTCTGCGAGTCGGACTTCGTCGTGATTCCTTCCGGGGTACTGCTTTCGAACATCTCGGGCAACCCGGTCTTCCTGAATGACCCCACGTACCCGCACGACGGCGTCATCACACTGGCGCATTGCACGGCGCCCCGCAAGATGAACGGCCGGGACCTCGAAGCGGCGAGGATTCTCACGCACTTCGAATCGGATTACGGCGCGGCGCCCAAGGTGGAGATGAAGAAAGGGCAGGTCGTCACGAACATCGCCCCGGACTTCGAGCTCAAGCGGTGGATGGGAGTCCGCGGCGAGATCATTGGCGCGCCCTTCATGGACGTCTGCCGCTCGCAGATCGACGTTCGATTCCCGTGCGACAGCAAGCTGCTGGCCGAGCGCATGCCGGGCTTCCACTGGATGACCGGCTACGGCGACTACATGAAGGAGATCGGCTACGCCTGCAAGAAGGTCGGAATCCAATGGGACAACCTGACGGCGTGATCCCTCGCCAGAGGCTCTCGATCGCCGCAAGTATGACTCCGGAGCCGGACCGGCAAGCCGTCCGGCTCCATCTCTTTCACCCTCGGAGGCACGATATGAAACGTTCGCAGTCCATTGTCCTGTTGTCCGTGCTCACGCTTACCCTTTCGCTTCGGGCCGCCACCACGGTCTACGTTTCGCCTCATGGGAGCGACGCGTGGTCGGGGCAGCTCGCCCAGCCGAACGACCAGAAGACCGACGGCCCGGTGGCGACGCTGGCCCGCGCCAGGGACGTCGTCAGGGAGAGGAGAGCCCCGCAGGACTCGCCTCGGGTGGTCGTGGCGGACGGCCGCTATGCAATGACCGAGCCGTTCGTGCTGACCCCGCAGGACAGCGGCATCGCCTTCGAAGCTGCTCCCGGGGCCAAGCCGGTGTTCTCCGCCGGCAGAGCGATCGTGGGCTTCGAGCCTGTGGAGAACGGCCTGTGGCGGGCCCGCGTCCCGGGCGTGGCGGAGGGAAAATGGTACTTCGAGCAACTGTTCGTCAACGGCCGGCGGGCCGTGCGGGCCAAGACGCCCAACAAGTTCTACTTCTACATGGGCCAGACCAGCGAGACTCCGATCGCAGACAAGCCGGGCCAGTTCGTTCGCACCACGGCGATGCCCCCCGAGGCCCTGGCTCCGCTCCAGGGTCTCAGCCAGGCCGAGATTCGCGACGTGGTGCTCGTGGCCTACCACAAATGGTGCATCACGCAGCGACGCCTTCAGAGCGTCGATTTGGAGAAGAACACGGTCGTCACGACGGGCGAGGCGTTGAAGAGCTACTCCGGCTGGCCCGCGGGCACGCGGTTTCACCTGGAGAACCTGAAGGTCGCCCTGGATGAGCCGGGTGAGTGGTTCCTGGCCCGCGACGGGATGCTCTACTACAAACCCCGCCCGGGCGAGGAACTGGGCAAGGCCGACGTCGTCGCGCCGCTGACCATGAAGCTGGTCGTTTTCGAAGGCCAGCCCGAGCAGGGCAAGTTCGTCGACCATGTGACGTTCAAAGGGCTGAGTTTCCAGCACCAGGGATACACGCTTCCGCCGGCCGGCTACGAGCCTTACCAGGCAGCCTACGCTACGGAGGCCGCGGTCATGATCGACGGAGCCCGCGACGTCGCGATCCAGGATTGCGCGATCGGGTGCGTCGGGGAGTATGCGGTCTGGTTCCGCCGGGGCTGTCAGAATTGCCGCATTGAGCGGTGTCTCATGGAGGACCTCGGCGCAGGCGGCGTGCGAATCGGCGAAGGCCAGATCCGGCCGGACGAGGCGTCCCGCACCCATCACATCACCGTAGACAACAACATCATCCGCCACGGCGGCAGGATCCAGGCCGAGGGCGTCGGCGTCTGGATCGGCCACAGCGGCGACAACGCCATCACGCATAACGAGATCGCGGACTTCTTTTATACGGGCATCTCCGCCGGCTGGCACTGGGGCTATGGCGAGAGCCTGGCCAAGCGCAACACCATCAGCTTCAACCGCGTTCACCATCTCGGCTGGGCGGTCCTGAGCGACATGGGCGGCATCTATACTCTGGGCCCCTCGGAAGGCACAGTCATTTCCAACAACGTCTTCCACGACATCTACGCCTATTCCTACGGCGGCTGGGGTCTCTACACCGACGAGGGCAGCACCGGCATCGTCCTGGAGAAGAACCTCGTCTACAACACCAAGACCGGCAGCTTCCACCAACACTACGGCAAGGAGAACATCGTCCGCAACAACATCCTGGCGTTCAGCAAGCTGCACCAGGTCCAGGCGTCGCGGGTCGAGCAGCACCTGTCGTTCACCTTCGAGAAGAACCTCGTCTACTGGGAGACAGGCCCCCTGCTGGCCGGCCCCTGGACCCAGGTGCACATCAATATGGACAACAACTGCTACTGGAATGCCGCAGGTCAGGAGATCCAGTTCGCCGGCTTGTCGCTCGATCAATGGCGTCAGCAGAAAAGCCACGATCAGCATTCGATCATCGCGGACCCGGGCTTCATCAATGCGAAGAATCTGGACTTCCGTCTCAAGCTGGACTCCCCTGCTCTCAAGATCGGTTTCGAGCCATTTGACTACTCCAAGGCCGGCGTGTACGGCGACTCCGCCTGGCTCGCCAAGGCGAATGACGCCAAGTATCCTCCTCTGGAATGGCCGCCGCAGGGGCCTCAGGGAGCGGACTGAGGAGGCCGTATCATGACAAATGCGTGTTCCACGATCCGCTTGCTGGCGATCGTCCTGGCGGCCGCATCCGCAAGAGCCGCGACGGTCTACGTGTCCCCGACCGGAAACGACGCGTGGACCGGGCTGCTGGCGCAACCCAACACGCAGAAGACCGACGGCCCCGTGGCCACGCTCGACCGGGCAAGGGACATTTTCCGGCAGGCGAAGTCGGCCGGTGAGTCGCGTGTGATCGTCGCCGATGGACGTTACCCGCTCGAACGGCCGTTCGTTCTCACTCCGGCCGACGGCGGAGTGGTCTACGAGGCGGCGTCGGGGGCTCGGCCCGTCTTTTCCGGCGGCCGCCTGATCCGCGGATTCGAGCCGGCCGGTGACGGCGTGTGGCGAGCGAAGATCGACGGTTCGTGGCATTTCGAGCAGTTGTTCGTCGACGGTCGCCGGGCCACGCGGGCGAGGAGTCCGAACAAGTTCTACTACTACATGCTCGACGTGCAGGAAGAGACGCTCGTGAAAGGTCCCGGCGGCCGGCCCCAGCGGGCCAGGCAGACCTTGACCATGCGGCCGCAGGACATCTCACCGCTCTTGGGACTGTCCGATCGCGACCTGCACGACGTGCAGATGGTGGTCTATCATAAGTGGGACAACACGACTCGCTTCATCGAGGCCGTGGACAAGAACGAATCGGCGATCGTCACGACAGGCGAAGGCCTCAAGCCCTGGAATTCCTGGGGCAAGGGCGACCGCTACCATCTGGAGAATTTCCGGGCCGCTCTCGACTCGCCGGGCGAGTGGTTCCTCGCTCGCGACGGCTGGCTCTACTACATGCCGCTGGAAGGTCAGGACATGGCGACCGCCGAGGTCGTCGCTCCGATCGTCGAGAAGTTCCTGGTCTTCGAAGGGAATGTCCAGAACGACAAGTGGGTCGAGAACGTCACGATCAAGGGCCTGACCTTCCTCCACGGCGAGTACCACATGCCGCCGGGCGGGTTCGAGGCCAGCCAGGCCGCTTCGCCCATCGACGCGATGGTGATGGCGGACGGCGCCCGCAACGTTGTCATCGAGGACTGCGAGTTCGGGCATTTCGGCCGCTACGGCGTCTGGTTCCGAAAAGGCTGTCGCGATTGCACGCTGCGCAAATCCTATGTGCACGACTTCGGCGCAGGCGGCGTCCGCATCGGGGAATCGGTTGTCCCGAAGACCGAGCGGGAACAGACGAGCCGCATCACGCTCGACAACAACATCCTCCGCCACGGCGGCCGGATCTTCCCCTGCGCCGTCGGCGTCTGGATCGGCCACAGCGGCGACAACGCCGTCACGCACAACGAGATCGCGGACCTCTTCTATACCGGCATCTCCGCCGGGTGGGTCTGGGGCTACTCCGGCAGCCTCGCCAAGCGGAACAACATCAGCTTCAACCGCGTTCACCATCTGGGTTGGGCGGTCCTGAGCGATATGGGCGGCATCTACACGCTCGGCGCCTCCGAGGGTACAGTCATCGCGAGCAACGTTTTCCACGACATCTACGCCTATTCGTACGGCGGCTGGGGCCTCTACACCGACGAAGGCAGCACCGGGATCGTCCTGGAGAAGAATCTCGTCTACAACACCAAGACCGGCAGCTTCCACCAGCACTACGGCAAGGAGAACACCGTCCGCAACAACATCCTCGTGGACAGCATGATGCACCAGATCCAGGCGACGCGAGTCGAGGATCACCTGTCCTTCACCTTCCAGAAGAACATCGTCTATTGGCACACAGGCCCCCTGCTGTCCGGCCCGTGGACCAAGGTGAACGCCAACATGGACGACAACTGCTATTGGAATGCGGCGGGCCAGGATGTGACGTTCGCCGGG
>JAAYVJ010000352.1 GCA_012517265.1 Planctomycetota bacterium
GAGACCTCGCCGCGAATCGTGTTGATCCCGGCCTCCTGAAGGGCGCGGGCCACTCCTTGACCGGCTCCATCGACGTCGTAGACGCGGACGAAGCCCGGCCCGGCGACGTAGGTCATCGTCTCGGCCCGGTTGTTCTCCGCGATCCTGTCCTGCTTGGGATCGTCCGCCAGGAAGACCGCCTCGAAGTCGTGGAGCCCGCGGCCTGCCACCGGGACCGAGACAGTCTTGACATTCGTCCCGGCCTTGAGTTCGACGGGAACCGCGATCTCCGGCCCGTCGGGCGTCAGGTCGACCGGCTTGCCATTGAGGCTCAGCATCAGCTTGCCGCGAACGTCGCCCGTGCTGTCCAGGATGAATCGCAACGGAATGGTCTGGCCGCTGCGAATCCTGGGCGGCGCCGCGATCCGTCGGAACAGCACCTCGTTGCCGTAGCGGTATCGCAGGGGAATGACATCGATGGGGATACGGTTGGCCGCGGCGGTCATGGCCGCTTCTCTCAGATCGCCTTCGGTCTCGTTGCCCTCGCTGGCCAGAACGATCCGCACCGCCGTATCGGGCGGCGCAATCGCCATCGCCATCTGGATGCCGTCCGCCAGCCGACTTTGTCCGCCCGTCAGAAGCGTGTTTCGCCGGCGAATCACCGCATCGTTCGAGGGCAACATGGAAATCCTGGCGCTCTCGGCCACGTCCACAACCGCAAGCTGGTTCTGGGCATCCTTGCGAGCAACCGCCTTCGTCAGGTAGTCAAGGGCCGCCTCGGCGCGGTCGGCCGGAATCGACTGACTTCGATCGACGACCGCGATCACCGTGGTCCGCCGACTCTTCTGCACCAGCATGGGCTTGGCCAGAAGCACGACCAGCAGCAGCACGACCACGACCCGCACGACAATCGCGGCGATGCGACGGCCGCCGCCCAGGCTCGCGAGACTTCGCCGGGCCAGCCAGATCATCGGGACGATCACGATGCCCGCCAGGAGCCACCAGGGTTGACCGAGATAGAAACTGTACGCGTCGCTCACTGCCGCCACACTCGAATGGGGTTGCTCTTCACAGGTCGTCCTTGCCGCCAGGCCGATCCGTCATGGCCGGGGGCCGCTCTGCTCCAACTGATTGAAGTACGCCTTCACCGCCTCCTCGTACCGCCGCGGGATCTGGTTCTCGCTCATGGCCTCGGCGGCGGTCGCCCGCCCCGCCTGGATCACCTCCGCAAAAGGCCTCTGGGCCTCGCCCTTGACCTGCGTGTCCTTGAAGTACCAACTGGCGACGGCCGGTCCGCCCTCGCCCTGGCTGGGCGCCTTGGTCATCTTGTCCGCCTTCAGCGCGTTCGAGGTGACATAGTGCTCATCGACGGTATCCAGGCCGATTCCCTCGCCGTCGTATCCGCCTCCCTCGCCGATGTCCCAGAGCCCCGCCCCATGGCAGAGCTTGTTCAGAGCGTCGGAGACCTCGGCCAGGCTCGCCTGGAGCATGAAGGTCTCTTGTTGCAGAGCGTCGAGCGCGTTCAACTCGTCGATGGCGTCGGTCATGCCGCCGGCCGAGAGCCCGCTGCTGCCACCCGCGGCGCCCGCCAGCGCCTTGCCCAGGCTGGCGCACTGAGCGGCCGCCGCCTGGCCGGCTTCGATCTTCTTCATGAGCTGGTCGACCTTCTCCTGGCTGAGCCCCTGCTTGGACAGGGCTTCCCGCAATTGCTCGGGGGTCCCGACGGCGAGTCTCTTGTCCAGACCGAGTTTGGCCAGTTCCTCCTCGATTTGCTTTTTCTGCTCGGACAGCTTCTCCAACTCCTTCGCCAGGTTCTGCATCTGCGAAGTCAATTCCTTGCGTCTGTCTTCAGACATGGTCCCGGCGTTCAACTGCTTTTGCAACTCCGCCAGCATGCCGGCGGCCTTTGAGAAATCCCCCTTTGCCAGCGCCATGCGGAGCTGCTGCGACAGCAGATCACTCGAACCTCGCAGTTGTTTGAGCATCTGCTGGAGAGCGCCCGATGCGGCCGCCTTCGATCCCGTCTGCATCTGCTTGATCTTTTCGGACAGGTCCCCCAAGGCTTTGATCGCCTCCCGCTTGATCTCCTGCGGCTCCGCGGCCTGGCCCAGTTCGTCCAGCTTCTGGAGGTCTGCGACGAGATTCGGATCGCCCAGGGCCCGCACGGCTGCCTTGACCTGCTCGGTCGCCTTCTTGACCTGAGTCTGAGTCATCCGCGCCGTCTGGGCCTTCTTCTGCTGTTCCTCTCGATCCTTGAGAAAGCCCAGCAAATCCCGCTGAGGCAGCAGAAAGACCATCGCGATCGTCGCGACCCAGGTGGCGGCGCCGTAGGCCCAGCTTCGCGAGAAACGAATCGGGAAATGCCCCGCGAGATTGGCGTACTGCACCACGTTCAGCGACTCGACGCGCGCCGCCTGGGCAAAGGGGTCGTCGGACTGGGCCAAAGCCAATGTCGTGCTGACCCGCTCGCTAAGGCCAAGCCGTTCGTCGAGCAACAGGGACGCCTGCATGCGGGTGGGCCACTTGAGAAACCAGAGGACCAGAATCGCGATGAGGACGATCCCACAGAAGATCCACACCGACCATGGCGCCAGGATTCGAACCGCCAGGAGCCGTTCCGCCAGAATCGCCAGAGCGGCGATCCCTCCGGCGGCCGCCAGGACCCTGCCGGCCTGGCGAAGGAGCTGATTGACGCCGCAACGGATTCGAACTGCGTGAATCTTGGCCTGAAATGCTCTCGGCAAGGACATCCCGTCTAATCCTTAATCCCTATCAACCAACAAGTTGCGATTCGTCGCCGCGGCCCGCTCTCCTGCCGCCTACTTCTATGACGCCGCCCAGAATCAAACGTTACGATGCCCGCGAAACAGTCGGTCGAATTATATGCTCATTCCTCTTCGCGGGATACCCTTTTCAGGACGTGCGCAAAGCTCTATCGCTGAACCTGAAAGACAACGTCCCAGGTCTCGTAGTGCCTTTCACCGTCCTCCGGGGGCCGCGGTTTGCCGCCGTTGTCCCTGCGATCCTCGCCCACGCTGTAGATCACGTATCCGCGGTCCAGACGCTTGTACCGCAGAGGCATCCCGTCGAGCGGATCCTCCGGAACCGAGGCGAAGTACTCCGGCACGAGCGAGTCGATCGCTTCCGGCAGCGAGCCGTGCGCCAGTCGATATCTCTCCACGGCCAGCAACACCCTGGCCATCTCCCGCGGCGCCACGTACACCGCCTCGCGGGCCACAATGCCGGTCCCATAGCCGATCTGTCGGCGCAGGATGCTTCTCTTGCGAGGAAACCAGCGGGCCTGCGCAGTCTCCGCCGCGTCTCGATACTGGCACATGGGAAGTCGAAGGACGCCCATGCGCTCCTGGACGCAGTCGAGATAGGCGATTCCGTCCCTGGCGGCCAACCCCAAGGCGTTGTACGCTTCCAACACCGCCCTGGGGGGCAGGCGATCATAGTAATCCCGATTCAACGTCTGGGGCCGATCGAAGACCGGGTACGTCAGACATCGCTCCCCCACAAGGGCCATCAACAACCGCGTCTTCTCGCCGAAGTCCGCGAACGATTGAGAGAGCATCAGCAGTCGCGCATCGGAGAGATCCACGCGATTGACGATACGTTCGACTGCCACAGCGGCAATGTTGGCGCCGGAGGCCGCCACCACGTGGGAAATCGTAAGGCCCCTGTGGGAGCCTTGGAGAAATGCGCGGGAGAGGATTTGAACCTCCAAGCCCTTACGGGCACTACCACCTCAAAGTAGCGCGTCTGCCAGTTCCGCCACCCGCGCGATAGCACTTCACCTCCGCCAGTCCAGCCC
>JAAYVJ010000046.1 GCA_012517265.1 Planctomycetota bacterium
GAGAACAGGGCGATGAAGACCACGCCGGACTTCTCGAACGTGTAGCGAAGGCCCCCGTGCCGCTTGGTCAGCCAGTCGAGGACAGTGTCGCTGGGCGACAGGCCGCCGATGTCGTGATTGCCGGCGACGTCGTAGGAGGGGAACTTCAATCGCTTCGTGATGAGTTGCTCGTAGGTGTCCATTGCGGCCCGTGAGGGCCATTCGGTGATGTCCCCCAAGCCGAAGACGAAGGCCGGTTTGTCGACCACGCCTCCGATAGTCTCGGGATAGGCCCTGCCTGCCAGGGAGTTCATCGCGTCGATGGCGGGGATCAGGTGCTCGTCGTTGCCGTCGACCTGCACGTGCTGATCCGACCAGCCGAAGAACGTCAGGGCGTTCTCCTGGCCCCAGCCTGTCCCGACCGCCAGCATCAGGACGCCCAGTCCGACCGCAACGCCCCTGGCGACAACGTGTCTTCGACCGTGAATCATGGATGTCCTCCGGAAACAGACCCTTTCGAACGACTCCGCCAGTATACCACCCCGGTCGCCTCCAGACAGCCGGGAATCGCAAATCCCACACATGGCGAGGGATTTCGTTGCGTCCGGTGACGCGGCGTGCTACCGTTGGATCGCGGGAGAGACAATCGAATGCAGGAGTCGTACTATGGGAGAAGCGTTCTTCGAAGACCGTCGGACCCTCATGCTTGGAGGCCTTGCCTCCTTGTTGCCGGCGTCGTCCTCATGTTTCGGCGGGGCGACCCAACGGCCGGAACTCACGGAGCACTACCACAGGATGCTGCGATACCACCTGCGCATGGATGGCAACGTGCCCGACGGGTCCGTGCTGTTCATAGGGGACAGCCTGGTTCAGGGGCTGTGTTGCGACGCGGTGGCATGTCCTTCGGTGAATTACGGGATCGGCTCCGATACGACCGTCGGCGTATTGGAGCGGCTGCCCAAGTACCGTTCCGTGTCCCGGGCCTCTGCTGTTGTCCTGGTGATCGGTTCCAACGACCTGGACCGGCGGGGAGACGACGAGATCATCGAGAACTACCGACGCATTCTGGCGGCCATTCCGCGGTCCGTGCCGGTCGCGTGCAACGCAATTCTCCCGGTGAACGAGCGTCTTCTCCCGGCGTCCGATCGGGGGGCGAACGCTCGGATTCAGGGGTTCAACGCCAGGCTGCAGGCCCTGTGCGAAGGCGACTCTCGCTGCGTGTTCCTGGACGCCGGCCCTCGGCTGGTCGATTCGGAGGGGAATCTGTCGACGCCGCTCCAGGACGGCGACGGCGTCCACCCCAACAGCGACGGCAACCGGATCTGGATCGAGGAACTGCGGGCCGCGGTCCGGACAGCTCAGTCTCTATGTCTGTGAGAGGATTCGGTTGTGTGGCCTCAGGTCGCATGCTATGATTCCTCGTACAGGCCACGGAGAATCGGGCGTCGAGAGTGCCAAGGAGTCGACAGGAACGGGTTGCGCGATGCGGTTTGAGTGGGATCCAGAGAAGGCAAGACGCAACGAGAAGAGGCACGGCGTGTCCTTTGAAGAGGCCGTTACCGTGTTCTACGATCCCTTGGCGGCCACCTTGGAGGATGTGGATCATTCCGTGGGGGAGCAGAGGTTGATCACTGTGGGTTTCTCTTCTCGCGACCGACTGCTTTTTCGGTATCCCATACGGAAAGGGGGAAGAGCGTTGCGCATCATCAGTGCACGACCTGCAACCGCATATGAAAGAAAGAGACAGGAAGGACAAGGCGGAAAATAGCCGTGATGAGTTGCGGCCCGAGCATGACCTTGACTACTCCAAGGCTGTTCGCGGGAAGTACTACAAGCGTCTGCTTCACGAGGGAGCCAACATCGTTGTCCTCGAACCTGACTGGGTTGTTTCTTTCCTTGCCTCTTGAGTCCCGGTGGGTTGTCTGTATAATGACCCGATCTGTGGGAACCGCAGTGGAAAACAGGCTGGCGGTCGGCCGGGTGTCCGGGCTGAGCGTCTACTTTGGTATGGAGATTGGAAAATGGCAAGTGCACCAAAAGGAAATGCGGTAGTAGGGCAGTCGGGCGGGCCGACGGGCGTGATCAACGCCTCGCTGGTCGGCGTCATCGAAGAGGCCAAGAAGCACCCCGAGATTCAGGCCGTCTACGGGGCCGTCCACGCCGTGGCCGGCATGGTCAAGGACGAATTCATCGATCTGGGCAAGCTTTCGGCTTCAACCCTGGAGACCGTGGCGGCCTCCCCGTCGTCGGCCCTGGGGACCAGCCGGGACAAACCCGACACGGAGTACTGCCGCCGCATCCTCGAAGTCTTCAAGAAACGCAACATTCGCTACTTCTTCTACATCGGCGGCAACGACTCGGCCAACACCGCCTACATCGTCAACTCCGTGGCCGAAGAGGCCGGCTACGACCTGCGGGCCTTCCACGTCCCCAAGACGGTGGACAACGACCTGCTCGTGACCGACCATTGCCCCGGCTACGGCACCGCGGCCCGCTTCGTGGCCTGCGCCCTGATGGGCGACGACCTGGACAACCGGGCGCTGCCGGGCGTGAAGATCGACGTGATCATGGGCCGGCATGCGGGTTTCTTGACCGCCGCCGCGGCCCTGGGCAAGAAGAAGGACGACGACGGCCCGCACCTGCTGTACTTCCCCGAACGGCCGGTCTCTATCGGCAAGTTCCTCAGCGAGGTCGAGGCGGTCTACAAGAAGCTCAATCGCTGCGTCGTCGCGGTCAGCGAGGGCATGTGCGACGCCGACGGCGAGACCTGGGCGAAGAAGATCGCCCAGGATGCCGAAAAGGACCCGCACGGCAACATCCAGCTCTCCGGCACCGGCGCGCTGGCCGACTTCCTGGCCGCCCAGGTGAAGAACAACCTCAAGATCAAACGCGTCCGCGCGGACACCTTCGGCTACCTGCAGAGGAGTTTCGCCGGCCTGCAGTCGGCGGTGGATGTGGATGAGGCCCGTCGCTGCGGCCGCCAGGCGGTGCTGTACGCCATGCAGGAGGACAACGGCTCGGTCGCCATGAAGCGGCTGGGCAACGGCAAGAAGTACGGCGTCGAGCTGTTCCGCACCGAACTCAAGAACGTGGCCGAGCATACCAAGTCGATGCCGGCCGAGTTCCTGAACGCCGACGGCAACGGCGTCACGCCGGCCTTCGTGGAATACGCGCTGCCTCTGACGGGCGAGCTGCCCAAGACCGAATACCTCGGCGGCTATCCGAAGATCTGAGTTTGTCGATGAGTCAATCCAGGCCCCGGCCGCGCACGACCCCCGTGCCCGACCGGGGCCTTCTTGTTGGTAGTGACGCCGCAAGGCGTTGTTCTTCGCGCAGGGGCGGCACATGCGTCGCCTTCCCCCGTCGTGTCCGATCTTGAGTAGTCCGTGGGAGTCGCCGTCACCGCATTTCAGCGAAGCGTTTCCACTGGATCTCGATCTCGGCGGCTGCACTGTTGTAGATCTTCGCCGCCTCCGGACTGACACAGATGGTGATGGTCTGGGGTTCCATGGTTTGCACGCCTGACTGTGTTGGTGAGCGATCAGGGACAAGCCTTCTCGGCTTCAGTCACCACCGCACTCTATCACAGAGCAGGGTCAAAAGCAGGTCCGAAGCGGACCTGCCTGGGAGTCTTGCGCTTTGGGCCTCCAGCATGGCACGCGAGCGAAATGCTCGCGCTGGGGTGTGCGAAGCACCCTTGTGCTGGTGGCTCCAATGCGAAAAACTGCCGCCGCGCAGCGGCGGA